>CALZJQ010000006.1 GCA_945787895.1 uncultured Prevotella sp.
CTTGCTGCCACTATAGGAACGGGAAACATCGTCGGAGTGGGAACAGCCATTGCGTTGGGCGGTCCCGGGGCTGTTCTGTGGTGCTGGCTTACTGGAGTCTTCGGCATAGCCACGAAATACGGCGAGGGTCTTCTCGCTATAAAATACCGTGTAAAGACAGGTAACGGCAAGATGTCTGGCGGTCCGATGTATGCTCTCGAACGTGGCTTGGCTGATAATAGCAACGGTGTCAGGCGACATCTCTGGAAGATTCTTGCCATCTGCTTTGCCATATTCACTTCCATTGCCACCTTCGGAATAGGTTCCACGGTTCAAGCCAATGCCATCTCTACGCTCAGTCTTGAGACGTATGGCATAGATCCAGTCATTGTGGGTGGGGTGCTTACCATTCTCGCAGCAGCCGTCATAATGGGCGGAGTAAAGAGTATAGGCAGGGTGTGTGAGACACTTGTGCCGTTCATGGCATTGCTGTACGTATTTGGCTGCATCGTGATACTATACATCAATTCTTCATACGTCATCCCTGCAATAAAGCTGATTGTAGTGTCTGCTTTCAATCCCGAAGCAGCAGGGGGAGGCTTTGTTGGATCAACGATTATGACGGCTGCCAGATACGGCATAGCACGAGGACTCTTCTCCAACGAGTCGGGACTCGGTTCAGCTCCTATCGTAGCAGCAGCCGCACAGACAAGAAACCCTGTAAGGCAGGCACTCGTCAGTTCATCGGGCACATTCTGGGATACTGTCGTCATCTGTGCGATGACAGGCGTGGTGATAGTGTCATCCGTAATAGCATATCCTGATATCAACCTTTCTGACGGCGGCATACTGACAAAGATGGCTTTCTCCAAGATACCTTACATAGGAGAGCCTATCCTTACTTTCGGCTCGCTTACATTTGCCTTCTCTACAATACTCGGTTGGAGCTACTACGGTGAGCGTGCCGTGGAGTATCTTGCTTCGAAGCGCTTCTTCCGTCATTGGACTACGCAGCATGTTGTCAATACCTATCGCGTGCTCTTCCTCATCACAGTATATCTCGGTGCCGTGATAAGCCTCGACCTGGTATGGAATCTTGCAGACATATTCAATGCCCTCATGGCTTTGCCAAACCTCATCGCGCTCATCGCCTTGAACGGCATCATAGTGCATGAAACAAGAAAATACCTTTGGCGGAACCGACTTGACAGGGAGTAGGACTTTTTTTTATGAGGTATAAGGTTTTGAGGATATATGGTAGTGTGGGGAGATGATAATAAATCCTCGTAAACATCCTTGAAACCATAAAACCGAAAACCATATACAACAATACACATAAAATAACATCAACAATGATCAACAACATCACACCAACAATCAAGTACATAGGAGTAGATGACAATGACATAGACCTCTTTGAGAGTCAGTATGTCGTACCCAACGGAATGTCATACAATTCCTATCTCATCGAAGACGAAAAGATAGCAGTCATGGACACTGCCGATGCCCGAAAGGGAAAAGAATGGTGGAAGAACCTTGAGGAGGCTCTCAACGGACGGACTCCCGACTACCTCGTGGTGCATCACATGGAACCTGATCATGCTTCTCTCATACAAGAGGTGGCAGACAGGTTTCCTAACATCAAAATAGTTACCTCCGAAAAGGCGGTGATGATGCTCGGACAATTCTTCCCAGAGAAGGATTTTTCAGCAAATGTCATGATAATCAAGGAAGGTGACACTCTCTGTCTTGGTTCTCATACCCTGACCTTCTATGCCGCTCCTATGGTACACTGGCCTGAGGTAATGGTCAGCTATGATGCTCAAGACAAGGTGCTGTTCTCGGCAGATGGATTTGGAAAGTTTGGAGCTCTCTCTGCTGATGAAGACTGGGCTTGCGAGGCACGCCGCTATTATTTCAATATTTGCGGGAAATATGGAGGACCTGTGCAGAAACTGCTGAAGAAAGCCGCAACCCTCGACATAGAGGTTATCTGCCCACTGCACGGACCTATCCTTAAGGAAAACCTCGGATATTACATCGGTCTGTATGATACATGGTCAAGTTACGGTGTCGAGACAGAGGGCGTGCTTATTGCATACGCTTCAATACATGGAGGAACAAAGGTTGTGGCAGAGAAAGTGGCAGAGATGTTCCGTGAGAAGAATATAGGTAAGGTTGCAATCACCGACCTTTGCCGTGACGATATGGCTGAAGCTATTGAGGATGCTTTCCGAATGAATCGCCTCGTCCTTGCAGCCGCAAGTTATGACGGCAGCGTATTCCCGCCAATGTACGACTTTATCCATCACCTTAAAATGAAGGCATTCCAGGGACGAAAAGTGGGCATCATCGAGAATGGATCATGGGCTCCTACGGCTGCAAAGACGATGAAGAAACTGCTTGAAAACTGCAAGGACATTGAAATCGCAGAGCCTACTGTGACTATCTGGAGCCGCATGAAGCAGAGCGACATCCCTCAATTACAGGCTCTCGTGGATAGTATGTGCTAAGGAGGGGATAAACAGGCAGACCAAAAAAACATACCTTCATTAATGAAACATGACTCATGAAGACAAGAAGTATCAGATTTGCAATACTCTTTTTTCTCCTTACACTGACATTCCCTGCCGTGGCTCAGACTATTGTCCACCCATGGCAAGGAAAGAAAGTGGCATACTTCGGCGACTCCATCACTGACCCGAGGAACAAGGCTGGAAAGAAAAAGTACTGGGGACTGCTGCAGGAATGGCTCGGCATGACACCCTATGTCTATGCTGTAAGCGGAAGACAATGGGACGACATACCGCGGCAAGCTGAGAAATGCCATGCAGATCATGGCGACTCCATCGACGCTGTTATCATTTTCATCGGCACAAACGACTACAACAATGGAGTGAAGCTTGGGGAATGGTACTATGAAAAGGAAGAAAAGGTGATGTATGGTCATGGAAAACCCAAGGAAATGGTAAAGAGGATGCGGAGATACCCTTGTATGGATAAGGACACATATCGGGGAAGAATCAACATCGCCCTTGACAAGGTGAAGAAGATGTATCCGGAAAAACAGATTGTTCTGCTCACTCCCATTCACAGGCAGAACTTCCATGCCAATGAGAAAAATTGGCAATGCTCAGAGGATTACACGAACCAGTGCGGGGAATATATTGACGAATATGTAGAATCCGTGAAAGAGGCGGGCAATATCTGGGCAGTACCAGTCATTGATCTCAATGCTATCTGCGGACTCTTTCCGATTATTGATGAGCATGCAGGCTATTTCAACAATGCGGAGACTGACCGTCTTCATCCCAACGACAGCGGACACAGGCGTATTGCGAGAACGCTCATGTATCAGTTGCTGACGCTTCCATGTACGTTTTGAAGTAGGGTCAGTCGGTCAGCATGGTCTGGACTTTTTGCCATTGTCAAATCAGAGGGCTATATGATGACTCCTGATGACATGACAATGTGTTCGTTTTTTTTGAAAAATTTCTAAAATAACAATCTGTTTTTCCACTTAAATCTAAAAAAAAGGTAAGTAAATTCAATTTGCTTACCTTTTTTGTTTGTCAATTAACTGAAAATAACTAATTTTGCAAAACATAGGATATAGAAAGAAAAAGCTCAATAAAGAGACAAAAACACGTTACAGAAGAAAAATGGTGAAAAAGATTATTATTCCATTGATTGTGATTCTCCTGGCTCTTGCCGGAGGCATGGTTTACCTCTTCCTCTCTCTTGATGCTGAAAAGAAAGCCAACAAGGAGATGCAGGAACTCGCAGAACTCGACAAAAAAGAAATGGAGAATGAATATCAGGACTTCGCTAATCAATATAGCGAAATGATGACTAAGATTAACAATGACTCCATCATCGCACAACTGACACAGGAACAACTCCGCACGCAGCAACTCCTCAAGGAATTGCAGGAGACGAAATCCGCTGACGCAAGGGAGATAACGCGACTGAAAAAGGAACTGGCGAAGGTGCGCGCCGTACTCAGACAGTATGTCATTCAGATAGACTCCCTCAACCGCCTCAATGAGCATCTCACAGCGGAAAACAACAGGGTGAAGGCTGATCTTGAAGAGTCAAACAGAGTCAATGAAGCTCTGAATGCCGACAAGGCTTCGCTGACGGAGAAAGTTGCCATTGCAGCGCAGCTCGATGCATCAAACATCAACTTTACTCCAATCAACAAGAAAGGAAAAGCTGAGAAAAAAGTGTCGAAGGCTAAACAACTGAAAATTGACTTTACTATAGCACGAAATGTCACAGCCCAAAGCGGGATGAAGACGGTTTATGTGCGCATTACTCCTCCAAACGGATCTACGCTTGCCGTAGGCACCTTGCAATATGAAAACAAGAAAATTCAGTACTCCATCAAAAAGCAAGTGGAATATAATGGCGAGGCAACTCCTGTCACCCTCTATTGGGACATACATGAGGTGCATTCGGCAGGCACGTATCATGTCTCAATCTTCTGCGATGGACAGATGATAGGTCAGAAATCTTTCACAGTCAAGTAGTTTTCAGTCATCATAGGAATGGACATAATCAGACTATTATCATTCATAGCTGCGGCAATATGCCTCGCATCACCGGCACATTCTCAGGTCTTGACTCTTGATTCGTGCCGTGCCCTTGCTCTGCAAAACAACAAGCAGCTGGGTATCTCACGGACAAAACAGCAGATGGCAACGCAGGCCAGAAAGGCTGCACGGACCAAAAGACTGCCACATATCGACGTGATAGGAGGGTGGATGCTGTCAAGCGACGAGATTTCAATCCTCAGTGATGAACAGAAAAGCAAACTGACGAATATTGGAACGACGGCAGCTGGACAGATTGACCCAGACCAGATGAAAAACGCTCTGTCGCAGATGGCGCAGGCAGGTCACATCACTCCGGGCGCGGCTCAGGGATTCGGACAGTTGTCGCAGGGTCTCGTTGAGCAGTTGGCGGGTTTCGGCAATAATCTGGGCACTAACATAAAGAATGCTTTCCGTACCAATACCCGAAGCATCATAGTGGCAAGTGCCGTCATCAACCAGCCCGTTTACGTGGGAGGCGCAATCACTGCAGCAAACTGCATGGCTGACATTACGGAACGGATGGCGGGAATCAGCATTGATGCTATGGAGCAAAACGTGCTCTATGACATAGACCAGGCGTATTGGCTCGTTGTTTCGCTCAAGCAGAAGCGGCAGTTGGCAGAGAGTTATCTCAGTCTTGTCACAAAGCTAAATAGCGACGTTCACAAGATGATAGAGAATGGAGTGGCTACAAAGGCTGACGGACTGCAGGTGGATGTAAAGTCTAACGAGGCGGAAATGGCAAAGACGCAGGTGGATAATGGGTTGAGTCTTGCAAAAATGCTGCTGTGCCAGTTGTGCGGTCTTCCAATAGATGCTGACATACGTTTGGCAGATGAGGACATCAAGGACATAAACGTGAGTGACATTGCTCAGCAATATGACCGCAATGCTGCTGAGATTCATCGCCCTGAACTGCGTATTCTCAGCGATGCTGTGGCTCTCAGCGAACAGGCTACAAGGTTGTCACGTTCATCAATGCTTCCGCAGGTGATGCTGTCAGGAGGATACCTGCTGACAAACCCCAACCTATTCAATGGCTATGAGAAGAGTTTTGACGGTATGTGGACTCTCGGACTCATGGTCCGTATCCCCGTATTGGACTGGGGGGAGGGAATGTGCAGGGTGAGAACATCCAAGTATGCCACGCAGATGGCGCGCTACGAACTGGAGGAAGCAAGGGAAAAGGTGAATCTTCAGGTTACACAGTATGAATACAAACTTCGTGAAGCCAACAAGAAACTCATCACTGCAGAAAAAAATATCATACGGGCAGAGGAAAACCTGAGATGCGCCAACCTCGGTTTCTCTGAGGGAGTGATGGACGCTACCCAAGTGATGGCGGCACAGACTGCATGGAATCAGGCACAGACGCAGAAGATTGATGCCCAGATAGAGGTGCGTCTTTGTGAGGCTGGAATGAAAAAGGCTCTCGGCGTCAGGTAATAACAGCAATCATTCTGAATAGGAAACATGTTATTGGAATAATCTAATCAAAAATAATAAATATGGATTCAGAAAATTCACATCATAAGGGAATACTCCTTGCCGTGGCTGCGTTTGCCGCAATAATTGTCATCGTAGGCATTGTCGGCTACTTTACCATAGGCAACGAGTCTGAGGTAATACAGGGACAGGTGGATGTCTCGGAGTATCGAGTGTCAAGCAAAGTGCCAGGACGCATTCTTGAAATAAGAGTGAAAGAGGGAGATTATGTCCATGTGGGCGATACTCTCGCTATACTCGATGCGCCCGAGGTGGAAGCAAAGCGAATGCAGGCGCAGAGTGCGGAGAATGCTGCTTCGGCAATGAGTGACATGGCGCAGAACGGCGCGCGTCAGGAACAGATAAGGGCAGCCTACGAACTGTGGCAACAGGCGCAGGCAGGACTCACCATATCCCGCAAGTCATACGAACGCGTGCAGCGGCTCTTTGAGGAAGGAGTGATGAGCGAACAGAAAAGGGATGAGGCGTTTGCCAACTACAAGGCCATCGAAGCGCAGGAGAAAGCAGCCAAAAGCCAATATGACATGGCTAAGAATGGTGCGAGAATTGAAGAGAAAAGGGCTGCAAGGGCACAGGTGGAACGTGCCAACGGGGCTGTCATGGAGGTTACCTCATACATCCATGAGACAATACAGACGGCACAGGCTGAGGGCGAGGTGAGCAATATCTTCCCAAAGGTGGGGGAACTCGTAGGTACAGGTTCGCCGATAATGACTATCTCCATCATGTCCGACCTTTGGGGTACGTTCAACGTGCGTGAGGACCAACTGAACGGACTGAAGGCAGGCGACACCTTTACTGCCTTTATCCCTGCTTTCAACAAGGACATTGAGATGAAGGTGTCAAGCATTAAGGACCAGGGAAGCTATGCCACATGGAAGGCAACCAAGAGCAACGGACAGTATGACCTCAAGACTTTCGAGGTGAAGGCCCGTCCGGCAAAGACGTTTGACGGCCTGCGTCCGGGAATGTCTCTGGTAATAAGGAAATGAGCAGGTCACTGAATCGCTCAGTTGGTTTAGTTGTCTTGTTGTTTAGTGGTTTAGTGGTTTTGTTGATAGTTCCCCTCATTTGCGAGGACTATCAACTAAACAACAAGACAACTAAACCACCGAAGAAATTGAACCCTGCGAAACTTGAGTAATATAATAACACATTGAACATAATAAAAGTAGCGGCACGAGAAACGCAAGTTATCCTGAGACATCCCATATACCTTATATGTATGGTCTTGATGCCCATCGTTGTCACAGTCTTGTTCACGTCCATGATGGACAAAGGACAGCCTGTGGAGATGCCAGTGGGTGTGGTGGATAATGACAATACCCCGACGACCCGAAAACTCATACGCACGCTCGATTCATTCCAGTCAACAAAGGTGGTGGCAAGATACCCAAGCGTGGATGAGGCAAGAAAGGCGATACAGAGAGGGGAGGTTTATGCTTTCGTGTATTTCCCCAGACATACTGCTGACGCACTGCTTGCCTCGCGTCAGCCCAAGATTTCGTTCTATTATTCCAACACGTCGCTGATGACAGGCACGCTGCTCTTCAAAGACCTGAAGACGATGTCGGTATTGGGTTCTGCCGCGGTAGGGCAGGCCACACTGTCGGCAAAGGGTGTCCCAGAGAATATGATCATGCCTATACTGCAGCCCATTGCCATAGATTTGCACACGATAGGCAATCCCTGGGTAAACTACAATATTTACCTGAGCACGATGCTTGTACCGGGAGTCCTCCTGCTTTTCATCTTTCTCATTACTGCATACAGTCTCGGAACAGAACTGAAACACGGGACTGCCCGACAGCTGATGGCACTTTCAGGAGACAATGTCGTCGTTGCCATGGCGGGAAAGTTGCTTCCCCATACCCTGATATTCCTTTCAGTGATGTATATGCAGATGCTCTACCTCTTCGGAGTACTACATTTTCCGGCTCCGGGCGGTTTCTGGACCCTCGCTTTCCTCGGCTTCATCTCCGTCCTGGCCACGCAGGGACTTGGACTGTTCTTTTTCTCTCTCATACCCCATATGCGCATGGCGATGAGCATTTGCTCGCTCTGGGGCGTGCTGAGTTTCTCTATGGTAGGAAGCGCATTCCCCGTCTTCGCAATGGACCCGCCCCTTCAGTTGCTCTCGTGGCTTTTCCCATTGCGGCATTACTATATGATTTATCAGTTGAATGTATTCAATCCTTTCCCACTCTCCGACTCATTACCGCATATCTTGGCTCTCCTCGCTTTCATCATTGCACCTTTGCTCCTTGCTAAACGTCTTGGCAAGGTGATGAGGACTTATCAATATACTCCATAATGCCTCATTCCGAAGGATTGGAAAAGAAAAATACTCAAGTTTCGCAGGCTTCAACTTGTCTTGTTGTCTTGTTGTCTTGTTGTTTGTCTGCGCAATAGAGTCGAATGCTATCAACAAAACAACCAAACAACCAAACAACAAGACAACCAAACAACAAGACAACTAAACCACTGAGCAAGTCACAGACTTGAGAAAGTTGAGAAAAATATCATAGCACATGACAGCAATACGACAGACATTGGAAATATGGATTGAAGAACTGAAAACCCTTGTCAGAGATGAGGGAGCACTGATTTTCTGCGTTCTCCTTCCATTGACTTACCCCCTTGCTTACTCATGGATATA
Organism: uncultured Prevotella sp.; assembly: GCA_945787895.1. GTDB lineage: Bacteria > Bacteroidota > Bacteroidia > Bacteroidales > Bacteroidaceae > Prevotella. The sequence continues at coordinate 8,743 of CALZJQ010000006.1, forward strand.
CAATAATGAGGTGGTAAGGGAAGTGCCGGTCGTCGTCGTGGATGATTCCAACTCTGGACTCAGCCGCAAGTTCATTCAGAAACTTGATGCCTCGCCAGACGTTCTCGTAGCTTACCGTGCCAACAGCATAGAAGAGGGAAGGGACCATGTAGGGCATGGCGAGGCTTACGGCATAGTATATTTTCCAAGGGATTTTGCCGTAAGCGCAGGAAGGCATGAGCAGGCTCACGTCAGCGTATATTGCGACATGAGTTACATGCTGACTTACAAGGCTGTCTTCCAGTCAGTCACAGCCGTTGCTGACATACTTGGAAATGACATCAAGGCTCAGCTTGCAGGCAATGTCACGCTGCGGGAAGATGAAATATCCCAGAAGCCGCTCGACTTCGAGGAAGTGCCTATTTTCAATACTACGGCAGGTTATGGCAACTTCATCCTTCCCGGAGTCCTCGTCCTCGTCATTCAGCAGGCAATGCTCCTTGCCGTAGGACTTTTGGCAGGCACACGAAGGGAACGTAGGTATTGCTCACCTCATGGTGCAGTGCCTGCCGTCATGGGCAAGGGAATGGCCTATTTCATGATTTTCACCCTGATGCTTGCCTACACCACTCTCGCCGTGCCCCGCTTCTTCGGTTTCGTCATGATGATGCACCTTGACGACTGGTTCCTCTTCATGCTGCCCTATACACTGGCCTGCGTGTTCTTCTCCATCGTGCTCAGTACGTTTGTCCGCTACCGCGAGGATGTAATGCTGATAGTGGTCTTCACGTCGATACCGATACTGTTCCTCTCCGGATTGTCATGGCCACAGAGTGCAATGCCTGCGTTCTGGGAATATGTAGGCGGTCTGTTTCCATCTACCTTCGGCATCAGGGGTTATGTCCGTATGAGCAGCATGGGGGCAGACGTGGGCGACGTGCTGCCCGAACTGTACGCTATATGGATTCAGGTGGCTGTCTATGGCTGTCTCGCCATTCTGCTGACATACAGGACAACTAAACGACGATTATAAGTTTTTATGGTTATGAGGTTTCTATTTCGGTTATAAGGTTTTACGGAAGTTACAATCAGCCTCTTCAAACCTCCGAGTAACCTTAAAACCATAAAACCACATAACCGTAGAGAAACCCGCAGAGAAAACAACAAATTATCATGACATTGGAAATAAGATATGGGGAAAATGCCGTCACGGGCATCCTCGCAGGAAGATTAGACACGGTGGCGGCCGTTCAGTTTGCCAAAGACATTGAAGCACTGACGGAGAATGCCGACAAGAAGATAATACTCGACTGTTCTCAGCTTGAGTTTATTTCCTCCAGCGGACTGCGTCTGTTCCTTACCCTTCGCAAGGCGACGTTGGCAAAGGGGGGGAAGGTAGTTGTCAAGGGCATAAGCAAGGAAATAAAGAAGGTGTTCACCATTACAGGATTCTCTTCCCTGTTCGACTTCGAATAGGAGGGGAGGGACTGTCGTTTTTTTGTTTAAGGTAGAACCGCCATAAGATAAGAAAACAGTAGTGCAAAGGATTGACAGGGTAGCAACCAATAGGAAAGAAGGAGTTTTTTTGTAACTTTGCATTCGGTAACTGTAATTTGACATAGTGTAGGGATGACGTTACGCAGTCATTCCAGTATATGAGGATAACATTTTGAGATGAACAACGATATAAACTTGAAAAAGCAGTTGAATAGACTTGTAATGCCTATTCTTGTCGAGACTTTGCTCACATTCATGCTCGGAGGCATTGATACTTTCATGCTCAGCCAGCATAGTGACAATGCCGTGGCTGCAGTGGGTATGGACAACCAGATACTGCAACTTGTATTTCTTCTCTTTACCATTATCAATGCCGGAACGTCCGTGCTTTGTTCCCAATATTTCGGAGCAAGGCTCCACGACCGCTTCGTGGCTGTCAGCGGTGTGGCTCTGCTGATGAATGTCGCTATGGGACTTGCGACAAGCCTTGCCCTCGTCTGTTATGCAGGACCTGTCCTGCGCTTCATGGGATTGCGTCCGGAATTGATGTCTGACGGCATTCCATATCTGAGGATAGTCGGTGGGTTTGCTTTTGCACAGGCTGTCACGACAACGGTAAGTGCCATACTGCGCAGCGCAAACAAGCCTGTCTATCCGATGATAGTAATAGCAGTAGTGAACGTCCTGAACATCATCGGCAACTATACCCTTATCTTCGGAAAATGCGGAATGCCGGCTCTCGGAGCTGAGGGCGCAGCCATCTCCACGAGTATTTCGCGTGTAGTGTCGATGCTGATGCTCATATTGATGCTGCAAAGGAAGCAGATACGTAGTTTCCCGTTGCGCCTCTTCCGTCCCTTCCCTTATTCCGAGATGCGCAGACTGCTGAAGATAGGACTGCCTTCTGCCGGAGAAAACATATCATACAACTTGCAGCAGCTCGTCCTCATGTTTTTTATCAACATGATAGGCAATGAGGCTCTGACGGCACGCATCTACGTGGGAAACATCGTCATGTTCGTCTATCTCTATGCCATCTGCATTGCGCAGGGAAACAGTATCATGGTAGGCAACCTCACCGGGATGGACAAGAACAATGCCTCTTACATCGTAGGCAAGCTCTCGTGGCACCGGGGAGCAATGGTAAGTATGTTCTTCTCGGTAATATGTGCACTCTGTGGCCCATACATTGCAGACATCCTTACCGACAATGAGGAGATAGCGGTATTGGTATGCAGTTGTTTCTGGGTCGATGTGCTGCTTGAGATAGGAAAGTGTATCAATATATGGGCGACAAATACCCTGCGTGCAACAGGTGACATCTTTTTCCCTTTCTATCTCGGCATTGTTGTACAATGGATAGTCGGGGTAGGATGCGGCTATCTTTTTGGTATAGTCTTCGGTTTTGGGCTCATAGGAATGTGGTTTGCCTTTGCCCTTGATGAGAACATCCGGGGCTTGGTCTTCGTGCAGAGGTGGAACAGCATGAAATGGGTAGGCCGCGGATTCAAGTGACGTAAGTTCGGGAAACGTTTCCGTTAAGCCAGATGAGCAATGATGAGCTTGCTCAACCATTGCCATGGCGAGAAAAGGTCGGATGAAATCCATCAATTTGACTCCATGCTCACACCTGTAACAGACTCTACCCTTGGTTTGAGATGCAGGCTCTACGGTAGTCAATTCTGCGAAATCATCCGCTCGCTCATGAGCGTTTGCTTTTGTGGCGGTCCATGTGTGGAGGATAGGACAAAATGAATGTCGTTGATATTGCAGGACAATAGCGTTGAGATTGCAATGCAAAAGCGTTGAGATTGCCTGGTAAAAGCACGGCTTTTGCAGGGTAATCTCAACGCTTTTTGTATTTTGCTGATTGACAGTATGTTATGTATAGGATAAGAAGGTGGGGAGTATAGGACAAAATGGACATTTGCTTTTCCCTTTCCCTATATCGCTCCGATGTTTCAGACAGAGATGGGAAAAGGGATGGGCTTGGGAAAACCGGGGGCTGAAAACAATTATTGCGGCTACCTGCTGCAAGGTAGCCGCAATGATTGTTGATTGATATTCAGCGGTTGATATGTTGTTTTATGATTAGTGCTTGGCAGTAAGGGTGTTGACTCCAATGATTCTGCATGTCAGCCCACCTTCGATGTCGGTGTAGTCCTCATATATACGCATCTGTTTTCCTGCAAAGCGAACGGTACACTCTCCAAGCCAGTCGTAATCGTAGTCATATCCCTTGTTGTCTTCATAGTGCAGGATCCCTTGTGACTTGTCAGTCCAGTTCCACAGAGCCAGTTCTGTTTCTCCGTCAAGATATGAGACTATATATGTGCCGTAACTTGTAAAGACCACCTGATATGCCGCTTCGCTGTCCACATCAATGAAGTCATCCATCTCCAATTCTTCATCGAAATTAGGAGAAAACTTTATTTCTGTTTTTGCTTTGCCGTTGCTTATCGTCTGTTTGACATAGGCCATATATGCGGAATTGACATATCCCCAGAATTCAATGCTGTTGATGTTCCACGTCCTGCATAGGCTGCGTGTGGCGTCATCGACTGTCTTCTCCGCAGTGTTGACATAAACGGTAGATATGATGCCGTTGCGGTCGAGGTAACTGATGGTGGAGTTTGAACCTGTCTCTTCGATTATTTCCAGCACGGCTCCGCTGCTGAGCACGTATTTGTTGTCGCCGCTCTTCGTATATGTGCCGTATTCGTTGCCTTTGCCGAATGATACCGTTTCATCTCCTGACCTTGTCGTTGCAGGCTTTATGGCAAGTCTGTTGCCGCGCTTGGCAATATTCAGCCTGTTTCCTGAAACAGCGACACTCACCTTTCCGCTCTTTGCAAAAAGACCTTTGTCTGCCATCATGAGGTAATGTCCGTCAGGAAGGAACTCTATAGACTGGAAGGGTGCATTGTCTTCACCTTGCGTAACGTACTTTACTGCACTTTCCGCATAGGGTTCATCATTAAGGCTGTTAGGAGAGAACTCTTTTGAAGGCAGTGCACCTTCTGGTATGGAGCCGCCATTGCCTTCGTTTTCATTGTCATCATCGCACGATACTGTCAGCAATGTGAATGCTGTCAGGAACAAAAGGAAATGTTTGATTTTCATAATTTTTCAAGTGTTTTGGTGTCTATGTTTCCAGCTCTCGCAAGTCTGTGACTTACTCAGTTTCATAAGGTTATGCGGTTTTAAGGTTGTGCGGTTATGCGGAAGTTACCATCAGCCTTAGCATATCTCCGCAAAACCCTAAAACCATAAAACCGAAGAAGCAGAAGCTTGCGAAACTTGAGTAAATGTTTAGAATCGGAATGCGATATATACACGCGGGCAGACGTTTTTCAGCTTGAACTCCTCTGTAGAGAAGATGCTGCCTCCTTCTTCATCGTCTTCGTCGTCATCAAATGAAGCCTGCTTGTATTTCAGCTTGCTCCAGTTCCATTCCGCTCCGACAGATATTGTCTTGTAGGAAATGGAGAGACCTGCTTCGGTAGCCACTCCGAATCCGTATGAGAACTTGTCGTTTTCGATGATGCCTGACGCTATGGGCTTCACATGGAAATATGTGTGGACAAAGAGGTAGTCAACAGGATTTATTGAGAGACTCGGACCTACGTGCCATGCGTAGTCTATCTTGTGCATCCCCAGTTTTATTCCGGCAATATCCAGGATGCTGCCGTCAGGGTCTCCACTTACGATGTCGTCGAAACCATCGCCGTCAGTGCCTGATGAAGCAGAGCCGCTTGGCTTGTTGCCTGACGTGCTTGTCTTTACCTTGTCAAACTTCAATTTTGAATATGTGAGGTCTATGAATCCGAAGTCGATGGCGAATTTCATTATCCCGGCAATGGGCTTACTGTGCAGGTAAGCGGATTTTCCCCTCTGCATGAAGACTGCGAAATCAGTCTTCCATGCCATGTTTGCGCCGTCAGTACGTTCCACGTCAGGTAATGCCATGCCTATCTTCCAATACTTGTTGCGTTTCCATTTCTTTTCTATGAGGTCGTCTTCCTCATGTTTTGCCTGTTGCTGTTTCAATGATTCTACCTGAGAATATAGCTCATTGATGGCGTTGTCGTCCTGCTGAGTCTTTCGAGTTGCAGTGACATCATTGCCTTCATCTTGACTTATTACCACGGTATCTACCTGTTCATCGATGATACCTGCCTCTTGCGCTGATGAATATGAGAATACCCCCGCCAAAAGACTTATAGTCATGAAAAATCTATTTGCCTTCATAGTGTAAATATTAAAAAAGTGATAATTTGTGTTGATTTGTTTGTCAATGTCAATGCAAAATTATAAAAAAAACAAAAACAAACAAAGGATGATGGGATTTTTTTGAAAAATAAGAAAGAAAAAAGGTCGCACCAGTGATGTGATGAAAACTCCGAGTGAATATGTTTAGAGAGTCTCCCGTCTTTGTAATCCACCGGCATTGCTGCTTGCCCAATGTGATGTCACCCAAGGTGATTATGCCACTGAGCGTCATGGCCCGCCATTGACAAGGAAACTGTCTCGGTTTTCTGAAAATATTGATGAGTATCCCTATCGAACCGATGCGACCTGTATGTTGGATTTCATCCGACCTTTTCTCGCCAAGCCAAGGTAATCAAACTCCCATTGGTCTTCTGGATTATCGAAAACGTTGGATTTCTTTTCTGCAATCGAAAATGCTAAACGCACTGCAAAATTACTATATTTCCCGTAAACTGCAAAAATATTGAACGGTTATTTCACAAAAGTTTTCTTGCCGTTCTTGATTCTCAAGCCACGGTAATCGTCACCAACTTTCTGTCCCTGAATGTTATAACAGTCTTCAGAATATGAAGACGGCGTGGGAATTATTTCCTCAATGCCGGAGGCTGTATCGTTGTGTCTGATAAGCCTGACATTGCCGACAAGCATTTCGTTGAAGCCTCCTGACGATTTTGCCACAGCCCATTTCAGGATGTAATTGCCTCCGTCCTTCAATTCAAAGTCGAGAGAGTAGTCGGTGGTTTTCACGATACGTGAAGATGCGCCGTTCTCAGATATTGTCACTGTCGGCGTTGAGGGCATCTTGGCAACGAGTGAGTTGCCTGCCGTAGATACCGTGGCGGTCACGGTAGGTGTACCTTTGTAGCCGACCATGGAGTAGGAGAGCGTGTATTTGCCTGCGTCGAGGTTGAGGCGGTGGGAAGAATCTTCTCCATAACTGGCATATCCTGCCTGTGATGAGCCGGAACGGAAGTAGAAGGCATAGCGCATGAGCCCTTCGGCGTTGAATCCCATGATGCGGGGACCCATTCCGTAGTCGCCTGCCTTACGTATATTGCCGGTTTCATCCTTCGCCTGCCATCCTGCGGGAACGCATCCCGAGCCATACATATCGAAGTTGTCAGCAAATACCACCTCATCTTCTGAAGCCTGTTCGGGAAGGTCTGTGCGCGGACTGCTCTTGACATAGATATACGTGTTGACGCTGTATGGCGCGAGTGAAACCTTGCTGCTGCTCGTCTCTTCTTCGTAAGTGAGTTCGGATTTCTTGACGTTCTGCGTCTCTGTAGTGACAATCTGCCTTACTCCCTTTGTCATGAATGGAAGGTCGAGAGTCGTGGTGTAAGTGTCTGCGGTAGGGTTGAGTGCCATTACAATGATGCTGTCGCCGGTGACTGACAGGTAGGCGGAAGATGAAATCTTGCCCGTGGCGTCGTTCAGGGCGTGCGCGATGCGGGTAGTGCCTGATACATACTTGGCATAATGCGACAGTATCCATCCTCTTTTTGTTATGACATTGTTCTGAGTGCCGAACTGTCCATCGCCAAGACAACCATAATAACGCTTCAATGAATAATGCACCCAGGCACTCATATTGGCAAGCATGGCATCGTTTACGCTTTTCGCAAAAAGGAATCCGTCGGTCTGCCAGTCTATGTTTGGACCGTCCTTTGCCCCTCCGTTCTCCTGACGCTCGTTAATAAGGAACTCTGTCATCCATACCTCCTTGCCTTTCTGTGCCGCAAGGGGATAGTCGGAGCCGTCCCAACCGTAGAAATGTCCTCCCACTATATCAAGATTCTTGCAGGCTTCCTCATCGTTGAGCATTGGCTCATGCAGGTTCTTCGTGAAATGTACGCTCTCAGGTGCAATAATCTTGCACTCTATCTTTGAACCATGCTGACGCAGGAACTGCGCCAGTTCCTCTCCTGTCCAATTACAACTCTCGTAAGAGGGACTCCAATCCGGCTCATTCTGTATGGAGACAGCATCTATCTTCAGTCCGTAGCCTTTCATATATTTATAGTAATCGTTGAGGAAAGTTGCCCAATCACCCCATCGGGATACAAGGAGTTTGCCTCCGTTACCTGTCTGATTATTGTCTTTCCAAGCAGCCGGAGGCGACCAGGGCGATGCAAAGACAAACGCTCCATACTTCTTGGCACGGCGAATATTGGCTACTCCGCTATTCCAGTAGTTCTTGTTGTTGGCTATATAGACACGGAGTACAGTCAGTCCGAGCTGGTTGTCTGCCTTGCCAAACAACTTGTCCATCTCTGTATCCGACAGCCAATAACTCCACTGCGGACTCGGGCTGAAGCCTCCGAAACCTGTCACGTGCTGGTATCTTGTCCTGCTGTCTATCCTGATGCCAGCAGTCTTTTCTGCTCCCATGGATGCAACACACAGCATAAGAGCAACGGTTAGTAGTAAAAAATTCTTCATTATTGTCTTAGGAATTATATGTACACTTCTGCCTGCAAAGATACAAAAAAAATCTCATTCCTAAAACATCACGTGTCCGTCACAACGGCAGTTTCAGCCTTTATGGTATTTTCGCTCAACTTTCTGGTACATATCACCAAATCCTCACATGGCAATTCCCTATCACATCCGCTGCCACACACCCCTACCTGAGACAGAAAAAACTTGTCAAGGTTACGTTTCCGCAAGTCCCTGCATGACCTGTTGCATAGTCTCAAGCATCGTATTCATATTCTCGGGACTACGGCAGACAGCAAGGAACAACTCGTTAAGGTCCATATCATCAGGCGTTTCTACAGGACTATTGTGCATGAGTGTCTGCATATTATCTACCAGCAGACGGTAGATGCACACCACATTCATCTGTTTTTCATGTGCTTTTACAGCTTTCCTTCCCGACTGATAACCTCGAATGACTGCCATGACAAGTGCTCTGATGGCAGTTTTCTCTTCTATTTTGCCTGCCATGAGTGGACACATCTCTTCGTTTATTACTTCAAAATATTCCTCTTTCGTCATCACGTGACCTGCAAGTATGGCATAGAAATTACGTCGGTACTCGTCAGCCATGAGCTGGAAAAGCTGGTCGGTACGGCAGGCATGCTTCATCATCGTCATTGCGTCAAGGCTGGTTGGGTCAGCTTCACGCAAGCGTTTCTCAAGGAGGTCGGGTGAGGAATAGTTGACTATTGCGAGAGCATCAAAGACGCTTTCATAGAGATACTGTGCCACTTCACCGTAATGTTCGAGCAACAGTTGCTTCATCTGCCTCGGCTCTACCTCCTGCGGCCTGTCGGAAAGGGGCAGGCTGCCCTCTACAATTCCTTCGACAAAGGCTGAGAAGAAAGCTCTTACAATGGCTGGGGTTATTCTTGGTGAGTTCATTTGTATGTTTCTGTCTATGTGTCTCTTATTGCGAAATCATGTAATTACTGCGGTGCGTCTTGTCATTGAGCCGTCACTTCTCTCCCGATGCTTCTTTTTATGAAGCCTACATATAGGAGCAGGACGACGTTCATCATCAGGGCGTAGATGATGGCAGGGATGGCGATGCGTCCGTCATTGAAGACGTAGGGGCTTGATGCTATCGCTATTGCCTGTGCCGCATTCTGCATTCCTACTTCAATGATAATGGTCCTTCTTACGGTCTGCTTCAGCCTGAAGACCATACATCCGAGCAATGCGATGATGATGGCAAGGAGAATGAGTGACGTTGTCACGAAGCCGAGGGTGGAAATATGTGAGGCTATCGTGGTGCGATGCTGGAGGAAGAAGACTGCTGCGAGAAACATGAGTGCAGGGAAAGCACACTTCGTAAGCACTTTTTCTGTCTTTTCAGCCACCCGGGGAAGGTATTTCCTGACTGTTATTCCGGCAACTATCGGTACAAGCATGGTGAAGGCATTCTGTACCAGAAGGTTGCCTACTGGCAGGCTTATGCCTGAGGCTTCCCCTACGTGTGCCGTCACCCATCCTAATATGAGAGGTATCGTGAAAAGCGTCACCACCGAACTGAGTGCCGTAAGCGACACGGACAGGGCTACGTCGCCCTTAGCGAGCATCGAGAAGACATTGCTTGACGAGCCGCCCGGCGAACAAGCAACGAGAACGAGTCCGATATAAAACAGCGCAGGGAGGGAAAAGCCTTCTGCCAGTGCCACAGCTACTGCCGGAAGTACCAATATCTGCCCGGTGAGTCCTATGAGAACAGGCTTCGGCCGCCTGAATACAAGAAGGAAATCGGCTGCCTTCAGAGTCAGTCCGAGGTCGAACATCAGCAGGGTAAGGATAGGAAGAACTATAAAGATGGTATTCATTCAGTTTTTGTTGTTTAGTTGTTTTGTTGTTTAGTTGTTTAGGTCGTATGTTATTCGACCAGGTCGAAGAATACCGTTTGTTTAGTTGTTTGTCTGTTTTGTTGTTTAGTTGTCTTGTTATTTTATTGATAGAAATCGACTCCATTGCGAAGACAAACAACTAAACCCCCAAACAACTAAACCCCCAAACAACAAGACAACAGAGGCACCATACAGGCCTCATTCAAAAGTCTTAAATTTGTATCCCTCGCTTTTCATCCATTCGATTGACTCAGGTAAGGCAGTCTTCAGTTTGTCAATGCTCTTCAGGGAGTCATGGAATGTGATGATGGAACCATTCCTCGTATATGTCTTCACGTTGTTTACTACGTCCTCTGCTGTGAGGAGTCTTGAGTAGTCACGTGTCACCAGGTCCCACATCACGATGGTATATTTCCGCTTTAGCCAAAGGTATGCAGGAATACGCATCCATCCGTGAGGTGGACGGAAGTAATGGGAGTGAATCAGTTCGTTTGCCTTGTTTACGTTTTTTACGTAAGTATCAAGGCGATGTCTGATATTTCCGAGGTGATTGAATGTGTGGTTGCCCACCAGATGTCCGTCATCCAGTATTCTCTGATAAAGCTCAGGGTACTTTCTTACATTGTCACCGACGACAAAGAAGGTCGCCTTGACACCATATTTTTTCAGAGTATCGAGAATAAAAGGAGTCGATTCGGGTATGGGACCGTCGTCAAAGGTCAGATATACCGAATGCTCTTTGGCGTCCATGCGCCAAAGAGCTTTCGGGTATAGCCATCGCAACCACATTGTAGGTTGTTCGATAATCATACATGTCTGGTTGTGGGTTTTGGGTTGTGGGTTTTGTGTTGTGGTACCTACCTGAAACAAAAACCCCTACCTGTCATTCATCTCCTGCGAGCCTGCCGCCACGACCACGATAAGCATCTACCAACTGTTGGAATGACGGGTATAACTTCGTGGTCATTGCTTCATCATACTTGTAGGTGATGGCGAGGAGATTCTGCATTACATAGAAATGATACATACATTCGCGCTGTGACTGGAAGAAACGATTCTGGTTGAGTGACATATACCACTTGATGTACTGCATGGAATTGTTCCACATAGCCTCAAACGCTTCCTTTGCCTTTGTCTTCTGACCGAGCAGGAAATAAGCCTCCAGATATTCCGGACCGCCGGCAATATATGTCAAAGGAACATTGTAAGTAGGCATTTGCTTCTCTACGTAAGCGAGACACTTTGCAGCCTTGTCCTTCTTGCCTTCCTCAATGAGTTTCATTATGAGGCGGCCGAAGAGGCGGCGATGAGTATAACACATTCGCATTACAGTCTCATCGATGTAAAGTCCCGGCTTGTCGAGTCCTCCAAACTTAAACCTGTTCATCACGACGTCATAGGAGCGGTCAGCGTCGAAGTTTGTGGAATCGTTTGTAGCAAACGGAGTGATGCGGTTGACCAGACCCTCCTGTATGAAGTTCTCACCGAGGTTCATGAAGTTTTCTGCACCTACGGTAGCAGCGACATAGAGCGGACGAGTCCAGTTGGCATTGTTTATCATCTCAAGCATCATGAGGTCGTTCTTGTAGAGGGCTGTCTTGCCTGTGAGCGAGACAGCCATCTTTTCAGGTATCTCCATGCCGGCAGGAATCTTCATTCCGCTCTTGAGGATGGCGTTTCTGTCGATTGTGACATAGACGGTATCGGTAGGAATGCAGTGCATTTCACCTTCTCCTCCGCGTACCCAGTACTTCATGATGTTGGTAAGGTTAAACGGATCATTGCCATACTGCCGTGCAGCCTCTTCGGGGTTTTCCTCATAGTAGCTGAGAAGCTGTTCCTTGAGACCCGGTTCTACGGTGATGTATTCATTCGTACCGGAGCAGTAGTCGATACGTTTCCATGTAATAGGCAATGCAGGAGAGTCGTATGCAGGGCGTACCATCTGGTCGATGTACCAGTCAGTCTGGAGATATGAGAGGTTGCAGACACGAGCATCTGTGCCTACTCCTTCTACATCTTGGTTGTACCAGAGGGGGAAGGTGTCGTTGTCTCCGTTGGTGAAGATGATAGGGTTAGTGCCTTTCTGCATAGAGTTGAGATAATTCTGACCGAAATCACGGCAGGTATAGCGTCCTGAACGGTCGTGATCATCCCAAGTCTGCGATGCCATTTGTATAGGAACGAGCAGTGCAACGGCTCCTATTACGCCTGCAACGACAAGGTTTTCTTTCTTTGTGAGATAACGGAATACCATGTTGATGATGGCTGCTACGCCCATACCACACCATATAGAGAATGCATAGAAAGAACCAGCATAGGCATAATCACGCTCACGAGGCTGCAAAGGAGTCTGGTTGAGGTATATGACAATGGCAAGTCCTGTCATGAAGAAGAGGAAGAAAACAACCCAGAATTGTTGTATTCCTTTCTTTCCCTCTTTGCCTTTCTTGCGGTTGATGCTGTCGGAATAAGCCTGCCAGAAGAGACCTATGAGTCCGAGAAGCAGTGGCAAACAATAGAAAACGTTATGTCCCTTGTTGTTCTTCAAGTCATCAGGCAGTTTGCTCTGATCACCGAGCATGGCATTGTCGATGAAAGGAATACCTGTAATCCAGTTGCCTTTTTCCAGTTCGCCATGTCCCTGAATGTCATTCTGACGACCGGCAAAGTTCCACATGAAGTATCGCCAATACATAAAGTTGCATTGGTAAGAGAGGAAGAAGCGCAGGTTCTCCCATTGTGTTGGCATATTGATTGTCAAAGCCTGACCACAGCGGTCGTAATCGACGGGGTATGTATCAATACCTCCCATCCAGTCTTGATAAGCCTTTTGGTGGTTTTCTTCGGAACTGTGCATACGTGGGAAGAGCATATTTTGAGCATACACGTATGAATCCTTTGTGCGAACTACGAAATATTTGTCTTTTTCGTTAGGGTCTTTCTTTTCTACACGCTGGATTATCGGTGCTCCCTTCTTCTGAACAGGGCGACAGTAATCACCTTCTGGCACGAGTTTTACCTGTGAACAGTATGCTTGTCCATAGAGAAGTGGACGGTCGCCATACTGATCACGGCTAAGGTAGTTGCCGAGTGTGAAGATATCCTCTGGTGAATTCTGGTCCATTGGTGGGTTGGCAGACGAGCGAACTACCGTTATTGCGTATGTGGAATAGCCTATCATGAGCATAAGCATACATGTGAGGGCGGTATTCTTGATGCGTGAGGTGACGTAATATGCCTTCGTCTTCTTGTCTTTCAGCTGCAGGAGGAAGTAGAGCGCAGCGAGCACTACTATTCCAATGAAGAAGGCGGACCATCCGAATCCGTAGAAAGGAATGCCGAGCATTGCTATGGAGAGGAGGAAAGAGACGTTGATGCGCCTGTCGTTCTTGTCCGTATAGCTCTCATAGATTGCCCATACTACGGTGGCAATGAGGAGGAATATGTAGATTATCTCACCCGTGTTGAATGGCATTCCGAGGTCATTTACAAAGAACCATTCAAACCATCCGCCGACAGTGATGATGCCGGGCACTACGCCGTAGAGCACTGCAGCGACGATAATGCCGCTCATAAGGAGGGCAAGCAGCGAACCTTTCAGGTCGGCATTGGGATATTTCTTGTAATAGAAGACAAGGACTATGGCAGGTATGCAGAGCAGGTTGAGCAGGTGTACTCCGATAGACAAGCCTGTCATGTATGCTATGAGTACGAGCCAGCGGTCGGAATGCGGTTCGTCAGCGTGGTCTTCCCATTTCAGAATGAGCCAGAATACTACGGCAGTGAAGGCACTGGAGTAAGCATATACCTCTCCTTCTACGGCAGAAAACCAGAAGGTATCGCTGAATGTGTAGATGAGTGCGCCGACAAGACCGGATGCTTCTATGGCTATCATCTTGGAAGGTGTCAGTTCATCCCACGAGTTGATGAGGAGACGACGGACAAGATGCGTGATAGTCCAGAAGAGGAATAGGATACATGTCGCAGATAACAATGCGCTCATAGTGTTCACCATGCGTGCTACGTCAGAGGGGTCGCTTGCGAACTGCGAGAAGAGATTGGCTGTAAGCATGAAGAAAGGCGCGCCCGGCGGGTGACCTACTTCGAGTTTGTAGCCTGTGGTAATAAACTCAGGACAGTCCCAGAAGGATGCTGTCGGCTCAATGGTAGAGCAATATACGAAGGCGGCAACGAAGAATGCTACCCAGCCGAGTACATTGTCTATCAGTCTGTACTGTTTCATTTGATTTGAATTTATTATTTGTTGTTATCGTTTTTTCTTTCTTTTCTTTCTTCTTTGTGCACTTCGACCTGGTCGAAGTGTACCATTTTTTCTTCCCTTTCCCTCGGCGGTGATTGCCTTCCCAGGGTGTCAGTGCCAGATAAAGGGGGCTGCAATTATGGCATACCTCATGACCTTTCCGAGCGTGATGCTTGTCAATGTGATGGCTATGTTGGCGCGCATCAGTCCGAGGAGAATGCTTATTGCGCTGCCGAGTATGGGCAGGAAGGCGAAGAAGCCCATCCATGCTCCGTGACCTCCCATAAACCGCTGTGCCCTGTCGAGACTTTCCTTCTTCACGTGCAGGTAGCGTTCTATCCAGTCAAGGCGTCCCATGCGTCCTACGCCATAGTTGAACATCGACCCTGCCACATTGCCAATGGAGGCTGTGACGACGAGTTCCCAAGGGTCAACTCCTGCTGCAAGCATGGCAAGCATGACGGCTTCACTGGAGAAAGGGAATACGCTGCCTGCGATGAAGGAGGCTATGAGCATTCCGAAAGGACCGTATTCTATGAGGTAGTCGAGCATTATTCAATGACTATTTTTATTTTGTCGAGACCTAAAGGATGGTTCAGCCAGTCTGTCGTGACTCCTATGACGGATATTATGACCACGATGAGCATCGTTGCCACGAAGGTATAGTTGGACAGTCGGGTGTCGGTCAGTGAGAAGAAATGCGCCGCCAAGGGGCAGACTGCCGTCACCATCACCGGCATGAGGCTGTGGGCATGGACAGGAGCAATCACAATGAAGGACATAAGGGTGAATGATACTGCCACAAAGGCATTGAGAAACATTCTTGTCCTTATCTTGTCCTTGTAGGCTGTCCTGAGGAAATGTATCCATCCTGTCAACAGGAGGCATGCTGAAAGGACATATTCCGTGAGCAATCCCACTGTCACGGTGGAGTAGTCGAAGAAGGAATGCACGTCAGCCAACGGAAGGAAATGGCCTGTCAGCCGTTCGATTTCTCCTTTGTAAATGGCGTAAGGCAGGAGCAACCAGTATGGAGTCACGATGCCAAGGAAGACCGCACTCAACCCTTTTGCCGACATGGCGTAGAGCGGTCGTGCCACGAGCAAGGCGAGCAAGGGTACGAACCACAGTATCTGCACCGTGGCAAGGCTGGCAATGCCTATTGAGACGAATGCGGAGAAGATAAATCCTACGGCTTCTTTCCTCTGGTAAGTATGGAATATGCACAGGTAGAAGAATACGAAGCACAGCTGCAGGATGGCTTCCCTCAAGCCGTAACCCATGCTGAGCCCCATGACGGTAAGGAAGAGAAATGACGCTGACATCATCCTCGACCTTATCCTTATGATGGCATTGCGGTTGTTTATCTCTGCCATCAGATAGGTAGAAAGGGCCATGAGCAGAAAAGGTATCCATTTGTTTTCTGATACTAATCCTGCAACAAGCCATATTGCCGTGGCAAAAAGCGCAGCCACCGGCAATGTAAGCCTACTTCCCGCTACCTTGTTCTGAAAGCGTTTCATTATGATTTACAAATCGCTGCCTATGTCACGTCTGAAATATTTGTCTGTAAAGCAAATTTTCTGTGCCTCCTGGAAGGATTTCTTCAGAGCTTCTTCCTTGTCCTTTCCGTAAGAACTTACTGCTATTACGCGTCCGCCGTTGGTGACAACCTGTCCGTCCTTCTCTGCCGTACCGGAATGGAACACGATGCTTCCCTCTACGTTTTCAATGCCCGTGATGGGGTAACCTTTCCTATATTCCTGCGGGTAACCGCCGCTTACGAGCATGACGCAGACTGCCGCACGCGGGTCAAACTCGACAGTTCTCTCTCCGAGATTACCCTCTGCAATACCTTCAAAGAGATCTACGATATCGCTTTTAAGGCGTAGCATGACGCTTTCTGTCTCAGGGTCACCCATGCGGCAGTTGTATTCTATTACCATTGGTTCGCCTTTCACGTTGATAAGACCGAAGAAAATGAAGCCTTTGTAGTCGATATTCTCTTCTGCCAGTCCCTCTACGGTAGGACGTATGATGCGGTCCTCCACTTTCTTCATCCATTCTTTCGTAGCGAAAGGTACGGGGGTCACGCTACCCATACCGCCAGTATTGAGCCCTGTATCGCCTTCTCCGATACGCTTATAGTCTTTTGCTTCGGGAAGAATCTTATAGTCTTTTCCGTCTGTGAGCACGAATACGGAGCACTCTATGCCTGACAGGAACTCTTCGATAACCACTCTGCTTGAAGCGTTACCGAACATGCCACCGAGCATTTCCTTCAATTCCTTCTTCGCTTCATCGAGGGTGTCAAGGATGAGTAC
Source organism: uncultured Prevotella sp. (assembly GCA_945787895.1). Lineage (GTDB taxonomy): Bacteria > Bacteroidota > Bacteroidia > Bacteroidales > Bacteroidaceae > Prevotella. The sequence goes on from CALZJQ010000006.1 coordinate 25,401, forward strand.
GCCCTTTCCTGCGCACAATCCGTCTGCTTTGAGCACGTAGGGAGCTTGTAGAGTCTCAAGGAACTTCAGTCCTTCTTCGAGATGTTCTCCGTCGAAAGTTGCGTAAGCAGCAGTAGGAATGCCGTGACGCTTCATGAAAGCTTTTGCAAAATCCTTTGAACCTTCCAATACAGCACCCGCTTTTGATGGTCCGATGACAGGGATATTAGCAGTGCGGGCATCGTTTTTCAAATCATCATAGACTCCCTTTACGAGAGGGTCTTCTGGTCCTACTACGACCATATCTACCTTATTCTCTACGATAAATGCCTTGATAGCTTCGAAGTCATCAGCTTTTATCGCTACGTTTTCTGTCACGCACTGTGGTGTGCAGTGACATCCAGCGCAAGGCATGCCGGCTGTTCCTGCATTACCAGGAGCAATATATAGTTTCTCGCACTTGGGGCTTTGTGCTATCTTCCATGCGAGTGCATGCTCACGTCCGCCATTTCCTAAAAGCAGAAGCCTTTCTCCTTTTGTCCTTTCCGTATTGCAGGAAAGGGATTTTTCTGTATTGCAACTCATCTTTTCTTATTTCTTATATTTGTTTGTTTCTTTCAGTTTCCTAAGTTTTATTTCAGGTAATCCTCGAAATATTGCGTGATACGTTGATGCAGATGCACGCTCTTGTGTCCCATCATGTTGTGTCCTTCACCAGGATAAGCGAAGAAGTCTGGTTGTGTACCTGCTTCGCTGCACGCATTGAGGAACATCAGGCAATGTTGTGGTACAACAGTAGGGTCGTTCATGCCAGTGATAATCTGTAGCCTGCCTTTGAGATTTTTAGCTTTATCGAGAAGTGATGCCTGTGCATACCCCTCCGGATTACTCATGGGAGTGTCCATATATCGCTCTCCGTACATCACTTCATACCATTTCCAGTCAATGACCGGTCCTCCAGCAACGCCGACCTTGAAGACATCCGGATAGTTTGTCATCAGTGATATGGTCATAAATCCACCATAACTCCATCCGTGTACGCCGAGTCTGTCAGCATCTACGTATGGTAAGGACTTTAGGTATTCTACTCCGCACATCTGGTCTTTCATTTCTTCCTGACCGAGATGTCGGAAGGTGACCTGCTCAAAATCCTTGCCGCGGTTCTCCGAACCTCGATTGTCGAGTATGAATATGATATAGCCTTTCTGTGCCATATATGTCTCCCATGAGCGAGAGGCCCACAACCAACGGGCGTCCACGTTGTGAGCATGAGGTCCTCCATAGACGTAAACGACTGTAGGATATTTCTTCGAAGCATCGAAATCGGCAGGTCGCACCATGCGGTAATAAAGGTCGGTGATGCCGTCTGCTGCTTTTATCGAACCGCTGAGGTACTGCGGTATCTTGTAGCCAGCCCAGGGATTGGCTGCAGTGAGATAGTTGACACGCTTTTTGTTCTGCGTATTGATAATGTCTATATTGTGCGGTATGTCAGGTTCGGAATATGAATCAAGGAGATAAAGTCCTGATTCTGAGAGTGTACCAGAGTGTACTCCACGTCCGTTGTCGATAAGGGTGCGCTTGCCTGTTTCTATGTTTACTGCAAAGAAATTCATCTGCAGCGGATGTATCTCGTTGCTAAGGATGATTACCGACTTTGTCTTCTGACAGAACCCTGCAATCTTACTCACCACGAACGCCCCTTTGGTAAGCTGTTTCAGCATTCTTCCTTCAGTGTTCATGAGATAAAGGTGCATATATCCGTCCTTCTGACTCCAAAGCAGGAACTTTTCGTTATCCCACGGCAGGAAAGAAATAGGATGCAGAGGTTCTACATATTTCTCGTCTTTCTCCTCATAAAGGGTGCGCATTTTCTCCCCAGTCTCGACGGAATATTGGTCAAGGGATGTGTTGTTTTGGTCACGATTGACTTCAAAGAGGTAAATGGACTTGCCGTCGGGTGCCCACTGTATGTTGGTGAAATAACGGTCAGTAGGGTCACCTACATTGAGATAGACGCTCTTTCCGTCGGAGTCAGCTGTGGTATCAGCAATTCCGATGGTCACTTTGTGGCTCGTCATTCCAGCCATCGGGTATTTGTCGGGGGTGTGCTTTGCCACTCGCTCAAACAAATCTACCTGCGGATAGTCCGTCACCATACTCTGATCCATGCGATAGAACGCAAGTTTCTGCCCGTCGGGTGACCAGAACGTGCCTTTTTCGATGCCAAATTCGTTGCGATGAACAGCCTGACCATATACTATTTCCCTGCTTCCATCGTGATTGCCAACTTCCTTTTCCCTGCCGTCAGCATTGCGGATAAAGAGGTTGTCGTCTTTCAGCAGGGCGTCTGCCTTGCTCTCTGCATTCCATTCGAGGGAACCGTTGCGTTGCTGGCTCCAGACGAGTTTCTTTGCCTTGAAGTCGATAATCATGCGTTTCTTGTCGTTGAAGACAAGGGCAAGTGTTCTTTTTGCGTAGGGAAACGAGGCATATAGCAATGACCTTACGACCTCGTTGCCTTCCAGTCCTGCCCATGAGTTGAGCTCTTCAAGGGTGAAAAGAGTCTTTTCGCCACCTTTTACCTTATTTATAATAGACACTTTCTCCACCTCGAGGCGCACCAGTTCATCGCCCCACCATGTGGTGTAGCGGTTTTCAGGGCGCATATTGCGGTAGTTCATGCCGCCGAAGTTGAGGTCTTCGAGGGAGAAAAGTTTCTCTCCTGCCACCTCTGGCTGTGCTTTGACAATGCTCATGCCCTCATTCTGCGCCATTATCATTCCAGAAGTGGAAATCATCAGAGCTGTAATTATTGATTTAATCTTCATCATTGTCACGGAAGTTCTTTTTGTATTTTCCTTCACGTCTTGCGTTTTTGCCGAACGACCTGCTGTCGCCTTTTCCCTCGCGTTTGCTGTACTGTTTCTTTCCTCCACGATCCTCACGGTCGAAACGTTTACTGCTACGTTCGCTTTTGTCCTCTCGTGCGAAACGCTTGTGCTCAGTCTCGCGACGTTCTTCTTCGCGACGACGCTCTAAGGAGAGAAATTTGAATGAGCGAATGTCCTGCTCGCTGTTTTCCTCTTCTTCCCCGATACGCTTCTTAAACTCACGATTTTTGCGGAAACGATGCTTCTCGGCCATTTGCCGTTTCTCTTCTTCAGTCTTTACTATTCCGCCTTCAGCTCGAAAATCTTTGAAACTACCGTCGAAGAGACAGTATTTGCGGAACTCACATTCTAAGGAACCGTTGTACAGAGGCACTTTCAGACTTGGCTTCAGTCGTATCTGCTCGAAGCATTCTTGTCGATAACTGAGAATCCATGCCTCGTTGTCCTTGAAATATTTCTTCAGCTTGTCGCCTATTGTCTTATAGAAAGCGAGGAGGTTTGGTGTGGAGATACGTTCACCATAGGGTGGGTTGGTCACCATGACAGCCTTGCCTTTATGTCCTTGAAAGTCGTTGAAATCCGCCTGCTCGATGGAGATGTATTTTGCAAGCCCTGCAGCACGCACGTTGAGCGCAGCGGTGTTGACAGCTTTCATGTCAATGTCGTAGCCGTATATCTGATGCTCAAACTCGCGTTCCTTGGAGTCATCGTTGTATATTTCGTCAAAGAGGTCGGCATCAAAGTCTGCCCATTTCTCAAAGGCAAACTCTTTGCGGAACACGCCCGGCGAAATGTTGCGGGCTATGAGCGCGGCCTCGATGGCAATGGTGCCCGACCCGCACATCGGGTCAATGAGGTCGCATTCTCCCTTCCATCCTGTCATGAGTATCATTCCTGCCGCAAGGACCTCGTTGAGAGGAGCTTCCACGCTTTCCTGGCGATACCCCCTGCGGTGCAGGGACTCTCCGCTTGAGTCGAGGGACACCGTGGCTTCCCCCTCGGAAATGTGGACGTTGATGCGCAGGTCGGGATTGGCTACGGAGATGTTGGGGCGGTTGCCTGTTTTCTCACGGAATTGATCCACGATGGCATCCTTTACCTTGTACGTGACAAAACGGGAGTTGCGGAAATCATCCGAATATACTACAGAATCGACGGAGAACGTCTTTCCTTCGCCTATATACTGGCTCCAGTCTATCTTCTGCACCTCATCATACACCTCTTCGGCAGATGTTGCGGTGAAGGTGTAAATTGGTTTGAGGATGCGTATCGCTGTGTGCAGCTGGAAATTGGCACGATACATCATCTCCTTGTCTCCGGTAAAGCTCACCATGCGGCGACCTTTCTCTACATTATTGGCACCAAGTTCGATAAGTTCTGTCGCCAATACATCTTCAAGACCCATGAAAGTCTTGGCTATCATTCTAAATTCCATATCCATTTATCAGTTCCTCCACTTTGATGTGGGAACCCTTATACAGTTTTGAGTTTGGTTTTACATTTTGTGTTACCCACACACTGGCTCCTATCACAGAGTTTTTTCCTATGGTAATTCTTCCGAGTATGGTGGCGTTGCTATATACTATTACGTTGTCTTCGAGTATCGGATGACGGGGTATGCCCTTTATTGGATTGCCATTAGCGTCGAGAGGAAACGACAATGCTCCGAGCGTCACACCTTGATACAGTTTTACGTTGTCACCAATGATACAGGTGGCACCGATGACCACTCCCGTGCCGTGGTCGATGGTGAAATGATGTCCGATGGTAGCACCGGGGTGAATGTCGATGCCAGTCTCCGAGTGGGCCAGTTCGGTAATCATTCTTGGTATGAGAGGCACATCGAGAAGATGGAGTTCATGCGCCAGTCTGTAGTTTACCAATGCCTTTATGACGGGGTAGCACGATATTATTTCTCCGAAGTTGATAGCCGCAGGGTCTCCGTTATAAGCCGCCTCCACGTCTGTGGCAAGCAGTTTTCTTAAATGCGGGAGGCGTGACACGATGTTATTGGTTATCACCTTTGCCTTCTCACGCCTTTCCTCCCTTGTCTGCATTCCCTCCTCGCTTTCGTCAGAGAAACAGAGACCTGCGAGCACCTGGTCGCAAAGCAGCTTGTGAAGTCTTTCTACGCCGACACCGATATGATAGGGCAGTGTACTTCTATTGATGGATGATTGTCCGTAATATCCAGGAAAGATTATTGTTCTTGCCAGTTGCACTATCTCTGACAGAGCTTCTCCCGAAGGAAGCGGGTTGCCCTCCTGATGCTGGTGGAACAATCCTTTTATCGACTCGTCGGTCGATAGTTCTTCTACCACTTCAGTCAGTGTCTGTGTTGTCTTTGTAGTTGCCATTTCTTTTGTGAATACTAATTTGGTTACAAAGGTAGTAAAAAAATATGAATGGAGAAAAGCAAACAGTGTGAAAAAATGTGTTTTTGCCCATAATAGGATAATTATCCATGTTGTCTATGACAAAACCATGCACTATTTCTCTAACTGAAAGTACTGGATAAACGCAATTCAGCAAGTCAGCCACCAATAGTTGGTCAATATGGAATACAGGTTGAAGATGATGAAAAATCTGCCGAAATAATGAGTTGTCCACATACTGGGATATATGCTTCGGATTAGTCTTTACGAAGCAATCTCTGCGTATTGTCGATGCCTCCGAAGTGATATGCCAATGATTATTTTGTCCTATCCTCGCCTTTGGGTTTTCTTCTTTGTAATATGCTGTAAACCAATGTAATACCAAAAGCGTTGATATTGCATCGCAAAAGCATAGCTTTCGCATGGTAATATCAACGCTTTTACAATGCAATATCAACGCTATTACAGTGCAAAAGCGTTGATATTGTTTTTGTCCTATTTTTCTTCACAAATTGAGCATTCAAGGCATAGATGTTTTGATTATCCCAAATCGGTCATTAGAGCACAAGAAGTTTTGAACTTTTGTGGTCTAATGACCGATTTGGGATAATATCATTGCCAACCTTTTGAGAGGTATAACTGCATACTGACATTTCCCAAAGAAATCAACTAATTCGGGTACAGGCCGTGGATATATCAAATGACACGTAGCTTGTTTTCAAAATATTATTTGTTGAACTCACGAAAAAATATAATTATTAAATCATATATCTTTCATTTATTGAACCAGTCTCAAATCAGTATGTAGTGAAAAATTAACACAATTTGTGACAGATTGTTGTAATTATTCATTATCTTTGCAGAAGTTTTTAATTATTTAGGTAAAAAATAGATAAAAAATGAAATTTGCAATCATCGCAGCAGGAGAGGGCTCGCGACTCACACAAGAGGGAATAAAGGAACCGAAACCGCTTGTAAAGGTGAGAGGAGAAGGACTTGTTGACAGATTGCTCCGCATCTTCACAGATTGTGGTGCATCCGAAATAGTTGTCATCTGCAATAATCTCACGCCTTATGTCAGTGAGCATCTCTCCGATATAGAACAACACGGACTTGAAGGTAGAAAGATTCCGCTGCGTCATATCGTAAAGACTACTCCAAGCTCTATGCACAGTTTTTACGAATTGTCCCCTCTCCTGGGAAACGAACCATTTGTCATGACAACGGTAGATACAATATTTCGTGAGGAGGAGTTCAGGGATTATATTCAGTGTTTTGCTACTTCACTGGCTAATGGAACGGCGGAGGGAATGATGGGAGTGACAGATTACATAGACGACGAAAAGCCTTTGTATGTCCGCACTGATGCTCAGAACAGGATAACGGGTTTCCTTGACACAGATACAGCGCACGAATGCAAATATATCTCTGGTGGTATTTATGGTCTTTCTGCATCTGCTATTGATACACTGCGACGCTGCATGGAGAGTGGGCAGAGTCGTATGCGTAACTTCCAGCGCGGACTTATTGACGATGGCAGAGAGCTTCTTGCATACCCTTTTACCAAAGTCCTTGATATCGACCATGCCTCAGATATAGCAAAGGCTGAGGAATTGATGGGATGAAGATTATAAGGTAGCGTGGTCGTATGGTTATGAGGAATGTACAAATAGCATAGAAAACCTCCAGTAAAATCATAGGCCGAAGAACCTTAAAACCGAAAAAAAAACAACTCGCATAAAATGCTACACGCAACACTGATATACAGAGCAAGACGTTTCTCGCCAAACTCGGTGGAGAATGACCGCCTTATCCTGCATCTTACTGGCGAGAGACTCAGGCAAAAAGGCTTTGAAGTGACGGAGATGACGGAGGAGGATTTGCTTGCCGCAGGTTCATTGCCTGCAGCTGATGCCATATTCACCATGGCAAGGAAGGAGGAAAGCATGAGGATTATCTCTCGTTGCGATTGTCCTGCTGTCATAAATGCACCCTCAGGAATCATAAGATGCTCTGACCGTCAGGCTCTTTCAGAGGCTATGCACGAGGTGTCGGTGCCTGTTCCGCCAGAATATGGCAAACAGGGGATATGGCTCAAGCGAAGCAAGGGAACGGCTGAAGTGGTGGAGGATACCATTTTTTGTCATACTGAAGATGACGTAGAAAAAGCAATAAGCCAGTTTCAAAAACGAGGAATACACGAAATATTCCGACAAGCCCATGTCCCAGGCGACCTTGTAAAGTTCTATGGTGTGGCTCACACCCCCTTCTTTTATCATTTTTACCCTACTGATACAGGAAGAAGTAAATTCGGTAGCGAGAAGCATAATGGCAAGGCGCATCACTATTCTTTTTCACTTGACGCACTGCAGTCGGTTGTCAACAGACTTGCCCAGTATATAGGAGTATGCGTTTATGGCGGTGATGCCATAGTAAAGGAAAACGGGGATTTCTGCATTATCGACTTCAACGATTGGCCCACCTTTTCCCCTTGTAGAGATGAGGCTGCAGATGCTATTGCATCGCTTGTGACAGATACTCGAAATACTTCCCACTAATTATTGACGATGAACCACTTGAAGAGCGTGATATTACTATTCTTGCTATGGACTTCAGCCATTGTGGCAGAAGCCCAGATAAGAGGTGTCGTGCTCGATGATGTGACGGGCGACAGTATTCCTTTCGCCAGCGTGGCGTATAAGGGAAGAAATGTAGCCACTTCATGCAACGCAAGGGGGCATTTTTACATAAAGAAGCATAAAGGATGGCGGCTGACGTTCTCTGCCATAGGATACGTAACGCAGACTATTAATGTCACGGAAGACACCCCTGAAGAGCTGGTCATCAGGCTTCATAATGAGGATTTGGAATTGTCGGAGGTGATAGTGAAATCAAAGAAGTCACGCTACTCGCGCAAGAACAATCCTGCCGTGGAGCTGATGAAGAAGGTGATTGCTGCCAAGAAGGTCAATAAGTTGGAAAACAAGGATTTCTACAGCTATGACAAATACGAGAAGATGACCCTCTCTATCAACAATATAGCACCGGAAGCATTGCTGCATGGTTTCTTGGCGAGAAGGAAATATATGATAGACCAGGTGGAGAAATCGCCTATCAGTGACAAGCTTATCATGCCTGTCTCCATCACAGAGCAGTCGTCAAAAGTGCTTTACCGCAAAGACCCAAAGAAGGAAAGAACCATCATTGACGGTGAAAGGACAGAAGGTGTCAATCAACTGATACAGTCGGGTGTCATTCTCAATGCCCTCTCTGCAGATGTATTCTCCGAGGTGGATATTTACGATGATGATATTCGCCTGCTGCAACGCACGTTCCTTTCTCCTATTGCCAATGAGGCTATAGGTTTCTATCGGTATTATATCATTGATACCCTAAAGATAGAGCGTGACTCTTGTATTCACCTTACTTTCGTTCCCAACAACCAGCAGGATATGGGATTTAGCGGGGAACTATACATTCTCAAGGATACTACATATCACGTTAAGCGTGTGACGCTGACAATACCACGAAATTCTGCTGTCAACTTTATTGATGACATGAGGATAAATCAGGAGTATGAGCGTCTCATTAATGGAGAGTGGGTACTTTCGCTCAATGATATGTTTGTCGAAATGACTATCAATAGGGCAATGGGCAGATACCTTATTAACAGGGTTTCAAAGAGATACAACTATGATTTCGGTCCTATCCCCAATACTCTCCTTCGCGGAATGGAGGAGACGAAGCGTGATCCCGACTATGACCTCCGCAATGAAGCCTATTGGGATGCTTGCCGACAGTTGCCTTTATCCAAGTCGGAAGCTAATATGGGGCGGTTTATTCGAGAAATGAGGACCTCCAATGGCTTTGGAATAATGCTCTTTGCTGCCAAAGCTGTAATAGAAAACTACGTCGAGACGGGCACTGAGAACAATCCGAGCAAGTTTGATATAGGTCCCATCAACTCAATGTTCTCCTTCAACAGCAGTGATGGATTTCGCTTGCGGCTGTCGGGTTTCACTACGGCAAACCTCAACAAGCATTTCTTCTTCTCGGGTTTCCTCGCCCACGGCTTCAAGTCGAACAGTAACTATTATCGTTCTACGTTGACATATTCGTTCAACGAGAAGAAATATCTCGCTTCTGAGTATCCTCAACGTACTATTTCTTTTACCTCGACATACGACAGTGGTTCTCCTTCAGATAAATTTGCTACCAACGACAAGGACAATGTCTTTACCTCAATGAAATGGAGTGATGCTTCGAAACGTATGTATTCCAATTGTCAGAACATACATTTCAAATACGAGACAGAATGGGGACTGAAGTTGTCAACAAGGGCTAAGGTAGAGAAAAATGAGGCTATAGGAGAACTCCTCTTCAAGCCTCTCAGCGATTATGCAAAGGATGGGATAAACTATGTAGGCGGTCCGTGGGAGGATTACTATGATGCTGACCCCAATAGCCTGCATAATGGCATTATGCGCAATACGGAGTTAGAGTTCGAAGTGGAATATTCCCCAGGTAGGATATACGTTAATTCCAAACAAGGCAGAGTATTGGTCAATAGAGATGCTACAGTCTTTACTCTCTCGCATACTCTCGGACTCAAGGGTGTTCTCGGAGGTCAATACTCTTATAACGTTACAGAAGTGGGATTATACCGCCGCTTCTGGCTCAACTCATGGGGTAGGATGACGTGGAATATGAAGGCAGGATACCAGTGGAATCAAGTGCCTTACCCCCTGCTCATTGCGCCTGCTTCAAACCTTTCATACATCGTGCAGCAGCAATGCTTCAACCTCATCAACAACATGGAGTTCCTCAACGACCGCTATGCTTCACTCATGTGGGACTGGGATTTTGCAGGAAAGATACTCAATCGTATTCCGTTGATACGCAAACTGAAATGGAGAGAGAGCGCTGGCTTCTGTCTCCTCTGGGGGGGACTATCGGATAAGAACAACCCTAATGTGTCAGCCAACTGGCACAGCCATAATCTCATGGCATTTCCACAGGGATGTTATATCATGGATACAAAGCGTCCTTACATGGAATTTTCTGTCGGCATACATAATATTTTCAAGTTTTTCCGCATTATATACGTTCACCGAGTCAACTACAAATATCTGCCTACAGCAGGAAAGGACGGCTTCCGCATCGGCTTCCGAATGGAGTTCTAATATCGTTGATGCGGACGATGATTAGGTTTTTGGTATTAGATGTCAGTGATTGAGTATTAGTGATTAGTGATTAGGTTTTAAGTTTTTAGATTATTGTTTTTTCTCACATAGACTAAGAAACCCAGCGTAAAACCTAATCACTCATCACTAATACTTAATAGCACGTACCTTTGACTATTATTCTTACCCAGTTACTACTTTAGAATGAAGACAGAGAAAGAAGATGCTGGCACTTCCGTTTCAAGGATAGAGCCAGAGACTGCTATGTCTTTCTCTACAGGACTAATCTTATTAGGCTCTTTGATAGAATTCTCGGCTGTAGGGTTATCACTCTTCAGCGTGATAACCTTGCCAGAAGAGAGACTTTTCTTGCCCTTGAGATTGAGCTTGATGGGTTGAGGCTTGTTGCTCGTATTCGCAATTTTTACGTATATCTCACCGCTTTCCTTGTTCACGACAGCAGAGGCGGACAGACCATTTTGGTCATAATCACCCGCTACCACTTTCTTGTTCATGGTGAGAGGAAGGACGTTAGTGCCTTTGTAGTTGGCATATAGATACTGTACCCAGTAAGAGCACGTGCGGAAAGAGTTGAGATTGTCGTACCATATCATGTCCGGACGCCACTGCCAACCTTTCACGTGGGCAAAGAGAGGAGCGTAGGTAGCCATGTGTACGATGTCGGCATTACGCTCATAGCCTGTCATAAAAGCAGCCTCAAGGAGTGCGGCATTAAAGTGATTCCATTTCTTTCCCTTGCCGTGACAAGCATATTCTCCTGCGAAAATTTTCGGACCCTTGCGGTCATAAGAGTCATAACGATGACGATTGATAGAGTCGGTGAACCATGCCTCGTTACGATAGAAATGCTCATCGTAGAGATCTACTTTCATCTCTTTCATCTTTGGCTGTAGCATACGGAACTTCTCTCCTTCAGAGTCAGGACCTGTAGTGCCGATATACTTGATTTCTGGATGCTTCTTCTTCAGCACGTCCATAAACTTCTGCAGGCGTGCGGTAAAGGCTGGATTGTCCTTATAGTCCCACTGCTCGTTGCCTACACCGAGGAAACGGAGATTGAATGGGGCTGGATGTCCCATGTCGGCACGTACTTTTCCCCACGTAGTGTTCACATCACCATTGGCAAACTCTATGAGGTCAAGGGCATCCTGTATGTAAGGGTCAAGGTCATCGATGGCTACATGACATTTTGCCTCGTCCTTAATTTCATTCTGGAACTGGCACGCCAGACCGCAGGAGATGACAGGGAGGGCATCGCAGCCGAAGTCCTCGCAAAGCTGGAAGAACTCGAAGAAGCCGAGACCGTATGACTGATGATAGTCAGGATAGAGACGATGTGGGAAGGTATTCTCCCAACGATTTTCGTTGAGCGGACGGTTCTCTACCGGACCGACAGAGTTCTTCCACTGATAACGCTGCTCCAAGGTCGTTCCCTCGACGATACATCCTCCGGGGAAACGGAACACTCCGGGGTGAAGGTCGGCAAGTGCCTGTGCCAAATCCTTGCGCATGCCGTTCTCACGTCCTTTCCATGTGTCAGTGGGGAACATACTTACGTGCTCTATGTCAACGTCAGAGATTGGCGACCAGAAGTCCTCGCCTTTGGCATGACCGAGGAAAAGGCGCAGGTGGGCATCGTCCATCGTCTTCCTTGACGTAATGGTGACCGTATATTTCTTCCATTCCTTGCCCTCGACAGTGATGACGTCAGAGGTAAATTCCTGATGCTCCCCCATCGTGTCGTTATCGACAAGCTGAACCTCAAGGTTCGCCTTACCGCCCTTAGGGCAGCGTGCATAGAGCGAGAAGCGATATGTGGCATCCTTCTTCACTGCCACACCGAAGAAACCCTCGTTCTCTATACCCGTACGCTTGTGAGGGTGTCCCGGGTCAGAGAGACGCACATAGTGGGGATTGCGGTCAAAAGGACCGCCCTGGTCGAGCACTTGGAATTTTCCAAACGGAATCCACCCCATGAAAGGATTGGGGAACTCGAACGAACGGTTTTTTATCATCTCTGCGTAGAGGCCGCCATCGGCGGCGAAGTTGATGTCCTCAAAGAAGATGCCGTACATGGTCTTTTGGATAGGTGCACCGACTTTCTTGGTTTGAATTACCATTTCGTTAGTCTGCGCATACGCACCGAAAGCAGATGCAAGAGCCAGAGAGGCAAAAATTACTTTCATTTTCATGATTTAGTCAGTTTGATAGAGTAGTAATAATATTAATAATAGGTATAGACGAGAGTGTTTTTTTTGAAACGAGCGGTATGCAGAATTATTGCAGTATGTTAGTTTCGCCTGCAAATATAGCAAAAATAAATAATTAGGGAAAATATAAGGCAGGAAAAATAAAAAAAAATATCATGTAAGTGTTATTTTGACACATGAATGTTATAAAATGAGAGTTTATTGATATTTTTTTTATTTTTTTCCCGATTTTGTTTGGAGTTTTTCCAAAAGTGAATTAATTTTGCAGGTACTAACTAAACGACCTATTTCCGCATTCTATACCATTTTCATTATCTCAGAAAACAGCCTTGCATAAAGGACAGTACATAGTCCTGTCATTACAAGATATACCTTATAAATAATATACAAACTACTAATCTAAATCAAAATGCAAAGACAACTTTTATCAATGATGCTGGGTCTCAGCCTGATTGGAGGAGGACTAATCCTCAGTCCTACTCCTGCACATGCTGCTGTCTCCCAAGCTCCCCAGACCATAACGGTCAAGGGTCAGGTTGTGGATCAGAACGGTGAACCGCTTATAGGTGCCACCGTCAAGGTAAAGGGTGCTGCCAATGGTGCCGTGACCGACATTGACGGTAACTTCCAGGTTACCGCTTCAGCCAACGACGTGCTGACTGTCAGCTATGTAGGCTATAAGGACAGGGAAATAGCCGTACGGGGACGTGCCATAATAGAGCAGATACAACTTACTGCCGACGAGACAGTCCTCGAACAAGTGGTGGTAGTGGGTTATGGTACACAGAAGAAAGCCGACCTTACAGGTTCCGTATCAGTCGTAGATGCCGACGAACTGAAGAAGGTTTCCCATTCCAATATATCCAGTATGCTTGAAGGAAAGGTGGCAGGCGTGCAGATTACTACCGATGGTCAGCCTGGCGCAAATCCGTCAGTACGCATACGCGGTATAGGCTCTTTCAACGACACATCTCCTCTGTATGTCGTAGATGGCGTGCCGATGGGTACCACGATACGCGACTTCTCGCCTAACGACATCGCTTCCATACAAGTGCTGAAAGATGCTTCCGCTGCTGCTATCTACGGTTCACGTGCTGCCAACGGCGTGATTATCATCACGACGAAGAACGGTCAGAAAGAGCAGCCTCTCAAGGTGGAGTACAAAGGATATTTCGGCATGGACTACATATCTGACGGAGTATATGACGTGATGGATGCCAACCAATACAGTGAGTACCTCGGCATCTCCTGTCTCAACTCCAACACCCCTGTTCCCGGAGGATACAAGCTCAATCCCGAGACGGGCAAGTATCAGTTCATGGATGACACGAATACTGACTGGTTCAAGGAAGTGTTCAAGACCGGTGTGCGTCAGAACCATAACGTGAACCTCAGCGGTGGAGGTGTCAACAACACATACAACGTAGGACTCGACTACTTCTCTCAGAAAGGAACACTGGAGGGTGCAGGCCCCAACTACGAACGCTTCACTGCGCGCGTGAACAATACGATGGACGTGAAGTTCGTGAAATTCCGCACCAGTCTCGTATATTCACACTCCGACCAGGACGGCATAGGTATCTCCAATGCCAACGAGTACGTTCAGGGTCTCTATGGCTACGTACCCAACGTGCTCCGCGGAACCGTTCTCATGCAACCCACTATAAAGGCATACGACGAATCCACGTGGGTGCTTGACGACAAGGTCGGTGCAGCAAACAAATTCGAATACGACGCATACGGATACGGCGTCTATTATGATGACATTCACGGTGACATCTCTGCCTCCAACCCCCTGCTTATCAATAACCTCATGGAGCGTAACTCGCTCGTTGACCGCTTCGTAGGCACGGCATCCGCCGACGTGGATCTTCTTGACATGATAGGTCTGAAGAACAAGAACCACAAGCTCAGCTACAAACTGAACCTGTCATACAGCAAGACGCACGTAAAAGAAAAGACATGGACGCCCGCATGGATTCAGAGCAACCGCGTATATCTCGACAAACTCAACGAGAGCCTCACAAAGACCGACCGCACCTATGGTGATGCCCTCATAGAAAACACCCTCACATACGATGGAACCATAGGCAAGCATCACGTCAATGTCGTAGTAGGTCAGACATACGAGGAGGAAAACACCAACTTCCTTACAGGTATCGGCATAGAGCTGTCGGAGCCATATTACCTACAGCTCCAGAACTCCAAATCCACAAAAGCCGAGTCATACGAATACAAGCATGCCCTCGCCTCATATATCGGACGTATCAACTACGACTACGAGGGCAAGTACCTTATCTCAGGCGTAATACGTCGTGACGGCAGTTCACGCCTTTCCAAGGATATCCGCTGGGAGACCTTCCCCTCCATATCAGCAGGATGGCGTTTCGACAAGGAGAAATTCTTCCCTATCAGCCATGACATCATCAATATGTTCAAGATTCGCGGCAGCTACGGCGTGCTTGGTAACGAATCAATAGGCGACTATCAGTTCCAAGGCACGATGAAGCGCAACAACCTCGTCTATAGCTTCGGCAACAACGTGGTATATGGTTCTGCCATTTCCGATTTCATCAACGAGCATATAGCATGGGAGAAGAAGAAGAGCACCAACATCGGTATCGACCTCGCCCTCTTCAATAACAGGCTGGAGTTCACTGCCGAGTGGTACAAGAACGTATCTGAAGACCTCCTCTATGGTGTACCAGTTCCTGCCAATGCCGGCGTAGATAGCGAGAAAGTGACCATGAATGCCGCCTCAATGGAGAACAGCGGCTTCGAGTTCTCCGCCACATACCGCAATCACGACCATCCGCTGAAGTACGAGATTTCCGCCAACCTCTCCACCCTGAAGAACAAAGTCACCTCTCTCGGCTTTGGAACGGAAAGCTATATCACAGGCACATACGCCACGTTCGTAGGTCAGGAAGTAGGTCAGTTCTACGGATATGTATATCAAGGCATAGCCCGCACACAAGCAGACCTTGACAATCACGTCAATGACAACGGCGAAGTCATCACACAGATAGGTGCCGGCATCGGTGACTGCCTCTACAAGGACGTGGACAACAACGGCATCATCGACTCCAAAGACCAGGTGGTTCTCGGCAGCGGTCTGCCAAAAATCAACTACGGTCTCAGTGCCCACCTCGCATACAAGGGCTTCGACCTCAGCATCTCCACCTATGGTGCCCTGAACTTTCACGTATCCGATGACATCTACAACGGACTTAACTCCTGCTACGGATACAGCAACAAGGATATCGCAATGCTCGAAGCGAACAGATGGTCTGAGGATGGCACCACATACCTCTCAAGCAGGCCGCGCACATACATCGTCAGCAACGGCGAAGCATGGAACGACTATTTCAGCGACCGCATGATACAGAATGCCGCATACTGGAAGATAGCCAACGTAGAACTGGGTTACAATTTCCCTGACAAGTGGTTCAAAGGCGTAGTGACAGGTGTTCGCGCATATATCTCTGCACAGAACCTTCACACGTTCACAAGCTATAAGGGCTACAACGTGGACTATGCCGGCGGCACATTCACTCCCGGCTACAACTACTGCTCATACCCAAGCCCGAGAAGCTTCATGGGCGGTATTCTCTTCACATTCTAATACATAAGACATCATACTATGAAACTATATAGATTTTCCATTGCCCTCCTGCTGGGCATCGCCACTCTCACCTCGTGTGAAGACAAGCTGGATTTAGTCAATCCAAATCAGCAGACAACAGGTACCTACGGAAATACTGCCGACGACTTGGAGGAATGTATCGTAGGAACCTACAAACGCATCCGCATGGAAGGCTCCTACGCACGTGTAGGATATACATACGACCTCACCCGTGGTGATGAGGTATGGAACTCCTCGCAGACATGGAACTACCTCCCGGTAGATGACTACATCACCCCTGTGACAAACGAGGAAACCATGTGGCCATGGCGCGAATGGTACTACGTGCTCAATGTCTGTAACTTCGTCATTACAAAGGTGGAGCAGAATGACATGACCATGACTGACAAGGTGAAAGCCATCAAGGGACAGGCTCTTTTCTTCCGTGCCCTGTCATACTACAATCTTGTAGGCTATTACCAGAACCCGCCACTCATCACCGACTATTCCACATACTCCACGCTTGACGGACTCTACTGCACGAACAATACTCAGGATGAAGTCCTCGACCAGATAGAGGCTGACCTCAAGGAAGCCATGGAATTGCTGCCCTCACGCGACAAGGGTGGAGAATGGGCAAAGGGACGTGCTACCTGCGGTGCGGCTGCCGGATACTATGCCCGCGTGCTGATGTTCCGCCACAAATTCCCCGAGGCTCTCGCCGTACTCAAGGATATCCTCAACAAGGACGATAACGGAGCTGAGAAATATGGCAAGTACGCCCTCGTGAAGAACTATGGTGACAACTTCCGTGAAGGTTCCGCTTACGAGAACAACGAAGAGTCCCTGTTTGAAGTACAGTTCATGGACCATGGCACACAGGGCACAGACGACGAATGGACGCCGGTAAACACCTCCATCAATGCCACACAGGGTCATGCCATAGAGAGCAACTTCTGCCCGGGAAGTTTCGGAGGCTGGGCAGACCTCTCCGCTACTCCTTGGCTCTATGACCTGTTCAAGGCAGAGCGCACAAAGGAGGGAAAACTCGACCCACGTCTCTATTGGACTCTCGGCACATACGAAACGGACTGGGAAGGCTTTGAGTTCGGAAACGTAGCCTACGGCACAAAGGTGAAGGATGAGCAGAACCTCTGCACGAATAACAACTTCGGAGGTATTCCCATTGCCAAGTACACGAATATGCGTACCGGCATCTACGAAAGCGTTGTCGTAGGTCTGCGCTGCGGTATCAACCTGCGTATGCTACGCTATGCTGACATCCTGCTCCTTGCAGCAGAATGCGAGAACGAGGTCAACGGACCTACACAGCAGGCCATCGACTGGATTAACCGAGTGCGTTCACGCGCCAATCTTGCAGACCTTTCACGTAACGACTTCAATACCGCCGACAAACTCTTTGAGCAGATTGCCAACGTAGAGCGTCCAAAGGAATTGGGATGCGAGTTCGGCAGAGGTTTCGACCTAATCCGCTGGGGTTTCTTCTACGATGCAGGACGCCTGCAGCAGATGAAAGAGCATAACCTTTCACGCCTGCACAATTACACAAGCGAAGACAATACCATCTCCATCAAGGCAAGCGTGGATTACTCTATGATAGGAAGTGATTCTGAACTCAAGTCCGGATTTGACACATATCTCCCCGGACACGAGTATCTGCCTATCTCACAAGGCACGATGAATGTCAATCCCAAGCTCATAGGCAACTCTGCAAACGACAACATCGACAACTCCTCCTATTTCTTCGGAAAGGGATGGACGGTGCGACCTGTGACAAGCCTCGAGAAGTAATTAATTTCTAAAATTTAATACAATGAATTATCTACATAAAATAGCATCAGCCCTATGCCTTTTTGCAACAGGCATGCTCACCCTGACATCATGCGAAGGCGGAGAAATCTTCGGCATAGACTCTCCCGACTGGCTTTCCGAAAAGATTGACTCCATAGCGGCTACTAAGGGAGAAGGAAGCATACCGGGAGAAGAGGATATTTACACTGTCGGAAATACAGACTTCTCTACCGGATGGTGGCAGACGTTCTCAAAGTATTATGTCATCCCGGACGGTGAAGTGTGGTACGGAATGTTCAACCTGAACATCAATCCTGATGCCTCCAATACCTATAAGAACTTCGCTCTCATCCTCTGCAATGACGCTGACAGAGGTAGCGCCAGCTATAAAGAATATGGCGCAATACGCTATGACCACCAGCCAAGCGGCAACTCCGAATGGGGAGACTATATCGACCGCGACTGCGTGACGAGTACACTGACGTTCAGCACGGATACCGACCCTGGAATAACAAACCTTGGAGGTACTGTAGTTCTCACCATCGACCGTTCCGACCCCAATGCGTTCACCGTGACAATGACCAATGGTACCGTCACCAAGACCTACAAGCAGAAGACGCCTATCGTGAACCTCAACGATGATTCCGCCAACACCAATATACGCGCTTTCCTCGTACCGGAGGGTTCATACATCAACTTCCTGCAGTCAAACATTGAACCTATCGGTGGCTATACCTCCGCAGAGGACAAGCAGCCAGAGTCAATGATACTGTCGTCTGTGCCGAAGAAAGTGCTTGCAGGCACAACGCTTCAGGAGGCCATGGCTAACGTTACCGCTACAGTAACGTTTGAGACAGGTGTCACAAAGGTCGTTCCTGTCTCAGAACTTTCAATAATGGCTGTGCCTGACATGAACAGCACAGGCACGAAGACTCTCGTTGCCATCTACAACAAGACCTTCAAGAACGAAAACTGCGACACCCCCGTTTCTGTGACAGCAGAGTTTGAAGTGGTAGATAAGATGTACAATTCCTTAGGCGCAACAGACAACTCCACACCATTCTTCGGAGTAACGTCCGATATTGTCAAGGTTAATCCAAATGAGACACACATAGTGAAGTTCACCAACTATACCGACGGTGTCGCCAACTGGGATAACTACCTCGTTGTCATGGTTGATGGAACCAATACCACCGAATATGGCGTAGTACGTGCCGACTGCTACGGATGGGGAACAGCATGGAACACGGTATCAACTACAGGTGCTCCCGATGACTGGGGACAGTGGCTTGCCGATATGGACGGAGCAAAGGTTACGCTCTACGTGACCAACAACGGCGACGGCACAGCTGAGATAAAGGCAGACATCGTAGCTATCAACGGCAATACCTACTGCATCACTTACAGCAACCTCGGAGGCATCAATCCCGATGACTTCTACTTCAAGCTGTCACTGGAAAAGGCACACCTCGAGTTTGACACGACTGTCGGCAGTGAAGACAACACCACCGCATTCTTCGGTGCTGCATCCGAACTGTTCACCGTGCCTGCAGGCAAGACTGTTTCCACCCAGTTCACCAACTATACCGACGGTGCTGCCAACTGGAACAACTTCATCATAGCCCTCGTAAATAATGCCAACATATCGGAATATGCCGTAGTACGTGCCGACAACTACGGATGGGGCACAGGATATGACGCATGTACACATTCCTGCTCTCAGACCAACTGGGAGGAGTGGGCAGCTGCCATGGACGGAGCCAAGGTCAATGTCTCTGTCACCAACGTCGGCGACGGCACTGCCAACATCAAGGCAGTAATCCTCGGCAACAATGGAGTGACCTACACCCAGACCTACGACGGCATCAACACCATCAATCCTGATGACCTTTCATTCAAACTGACGCTTGAAAAGGCTCATCTTGTCTTCGACCTCCCATTTACGGTAAATACCACCGCATCTGCCAAGGCACGAAGATGACAAGATTGTAAAAAAAAGTACTTGGTTGCAGGCTTATAACCTACAACCAAGTACTTACCTACAAGCTATATACCATAACCGACAACCATAACGATATATGAAACAGACACTATTTCTTCTCACTTTCCTCGGATTGGGATACCAGACGACTAACGCACAGACTCCTCTGACCGATGCAGATCTTAATGGGGCATACACGCTGAAAAGCATCACGCGGCAAGGAAACCTTTGCCACGACCCCTCCATCGTAATGGACAATATCACCAATCCCTCAAGTCCAGTATTTTATATTTATGGTTCACATCTGGGACATGGTAAGACAACGGCAGAGAAAAACTATCAACAGTGGACTACATGGGGAGCATACGAAGATAACTCCACCGCCACCAATTCTCTCTTTTGCAATACCAGTGGCAATAGGATAAACTATGCCAATGCCTATAATACCCATGCCATCACAAAGGTAAAGAACTATAAAGGCGAAGAGGTAACTTTCGGTCAGTTCAATGCACACAGCTGGCAAAGGTCCGGGGCTACGATACGTGGAAACCAGTGGGCTGCGGACATCATCTACAACAAGACGATGAAGAAATGGTGCATGTATATGAGCATCAACAGCAATGACTGGTGCTCATCTATCGTATGCCTTACGTCCGACAGCCCGGAAGGACCATGGAAATATCAAGGTCCGGTAGTATTCTCGGGCTTCGCAGGGAAATGGGATCATGTAGGCTTTACCAAGACTGACGATTGGAAGAAGACTGACCTCGCAATAGCTACAGGCTATACCTCGCTCCCCGCCAAGTACGCTCCAAGCGACAACTACGGCAACACGTGGCCCAACTGCATTGACCCCTGCGTCTTCTACGATGCTGACGACAACCTGTGGATGTCATACGGCTCATGGAGCGGCGGTATCTTCATGCTTCGTCTCAATAAGGAGAACGGGTTGCGTGACTATACTTACAAGTTCCCAAATACGGGTTCGGGCAAAGCTGCAACATCCGACGAATATTTCGGAAAGAAAATCGCAGGCGGTTACTATGTCTCTGGCGAAGCAAGTTATATAGAGAAAATAGGCAAATACTATTACCTTTTCATGAGTTATGGCGGACTGGTGACGACTGGTGGCTATCAGATGCGTGTCTTTCGTTCGGAGAAGCCTGACGGACCATACAAAGACCCATACGGCACTTCTGCCATATACACCTCCTACGTGATGAACTACAGTGCTTCCGCCCGTGATGCCCGTGGTATGCTCCTCATGGGAGGATACAAATGGAATCTCATGCCATACGCAGAAATAGCGCAAGGACACAACTCTGCCTTCACCGACCACAAGGGACGCTCGTTCGTTGTCTATCACACACGCTCCACAGTAGGGCACGAAGGACACGAGGTAAGAGTACACCAACTCTTCCTCAACCAGGACGGATGGATTATGGCAGCACCCTACGAGTTCTCCGGAGAGACGATAACAAACGATGAAATAGCCACCAAAGCCTCCATACCGGACAGCGAAATCCCAGGTTACTACCAGTTCATGCGCCATGAGTACAACCAGAATACCGAGGCAAAGGCGTACGAGACACCAGTAGATATTGAGCTTACAGCCGACGGAAGGATTCAGGGAGGAGCTACAGGTACATGGTCACGCACTGCAGGGACTGACTTCATCTCCCTCAATATCAGCAACGTCACCTATAAGGGAGTGCTCGTTCGTCAGACTATAGACTACTCCGACATACCTGCCCTGTGTATCTCTGCCTGCTCATCATCAAGCGGTAGTCTGACAATAGGACAGAAGACTTTCACCTATCAGCAGAATATATGGTGCTCTAAAGCTGATTACAAGGCTGCGATAAAATACACTCTCAGCAAGACCTCCGCACCATTCTCCAACGGACAATCTATAACCACCGCCCCAAAACTTCCGACAACGGGATATTTCAGTGCCAAGGTGACATGGAAATCAAGCGACGAAAGCATCATGGCATCTGACGGTACGATAAAGGGAAAAGGAGATGTCACCATGACTATGCAGATAGAAAAGGACGGTTATGCCTACTCCAAGGCATATAATCTCAAGGTGGATGCAGACGCTCCCGTCACCCCTATTGTGACAACTTATTACCCTGAGTGTGGAGCAAAAGACTTCTCCAATGGCTTTTGGACTGAGTTCTCCGATTATTACACTGTAGAAAAGGGTAATTCTGCCCGCTTTCGCTTCGTGAACCACAACTCCGGAACTGGTAATAATTGGGACAACTGGCTCATCGTAGCCGCAAATGCTCAGCGCAATGAAACGGGTTACGCTGAGTATTTCGTGCTGCGTAACGACAACTACGCATGGGATTCAAAGGGTAACAGCATTGACAACACGATGACATATCCATTTGCCATGAGCAGCAGCTTCAATTGGCAGACCTTCGTTTCCGACATGAACGGCTCTACAGTCGATATGACAGTAAAATATACTACTGACGGCAACATCGAAATCAACTCTACCATCAGGACGACAGCCAACAAGACGTACCCCTATTCCTTTGTGTACAAACCAGCTTCCACAGCCTCATCCATAGTACTTTTCTTCACTACGGAGCATTCATACATCTCAACAGACGGAACAGGCATATCATCCCCCAACGTATCCACGGATCTTCCTGTACGTATCTACAATCTCAACGGGCAGGCTGTGGACTCTCATTACCAAGGCATCACTATCAGGAACGGAAAGAAATACCTTCAGAAAGGTCGATGATGGCTGGTGGCTATTGGCTATTAGCTGTTGGCTGTTAGCTGTTGGTTGTTAGTTTTTGTTGGGTTACCTTTTCCTCATGAGAAAGACTCCATAGGAAAGGCATTGTTAGCTAACAGCCAACTGTCTTGCACGGAAATAACTTGACAACTTTTTGGCAAAAAAAGTTGTCAAGTTATTTCCGTGCAAGACAATTCATTTTGTCCTATAGCAACAACAAAAAAATGCAACAACAACAACTAAGAACCAAACGACCGGACCGTTTATCAGCGAAGCATGATTGAGGCGTGGTATCAGAAACTGTGCCAGATGTCAGTCTCGGGCAATGGGGCGTCAATGCTTATGACTTCTTTTGATACAGGATGTATGAATTCTACATGACGTGAGAGCAGACTGATACTGCCGTCGGGATTGCTGCGCGGCGCACCATATTTCAGGTCGCCTTTTATCGGACAGCCTATCTTTGCCAATTGACAGCGTATCTGATGGTGCCTGCCCGTCAGCAGTTCTACCTCGACAAGGTGATAGTTCGTGGACGAGGATATGAGGCGATAATGCAGCACGGCTTTCTTCGAGTGCTTCACTTCCTTGTCGTGGGCATAGGATTTGTTCTGCTTCTCATTGCGCACTATCCAGTGGGTCAGCGTGTCCTCTTCCTTTTCGGGGCGGTTCTTTACGATAGCCCAATACGTCTTGTGTACGTTTCCGAGTCGGAACATATCGTTGAGACGCGAGAGAGCCTTGCTTGTCTTTGCGAAGACGACGAGTCCGCTGACAGGTCTGTCAAGGCGGTGGACTACTCCGAGAAAGACGTTCCCCGCCTTGTGGTATTTCTCCCTGAGGTATTCCTTTACGGTTTTTGACAGGGGCACGTCGCCCGTCTTGTCGCCCTGCACTATCTCGCCGGTAGCTTTGCTGACTATGATGATATGATTGTCTTCGAATATTACCTGCATTGTCTCGTTGTTTTGTTTTCGTTTTGTTGTTTAGTTGTTTTGTTGTTTAGTTGTTTTGTTGTTTAGTTGTTTTGT
>CALZJQ010000007.1 GCA_945787895.1 uncultured Prevotella sp.
TCACCAAGAGTTCTACGGTATATGTAGGTGACATCAAATACAAGGATTTGAATGGTGATGGAGTAATTGATGAGAACGACCGTACCAATATCGGTTCACCTCTGCCTAAATACACGTTCGGATTCAACAATACATTCCGTTACAAAAACTTTGATCTCAATATCTTTATCAACGGTTCTGTGGGCAACAAGGTAGGTAACTATATGAAGATGAAGCTCACTCACATGAACAGTCTCTGGACTAACCAGACGACAGATGTCAATGGTCGTGCGCAACTCATGCCTGTCGATCCAAACAAGGATTACACCATGGGAGTAGATAGAGGTGACGGAGTGTTGGTTTACAACTGGTATGAAGACATCCACAACGTAAAACTTGCAGACAACAACTGTACCATACCTCGCGTGTCACTCTCTGATCCTAACGACAATGACCGTTGGAGTGACCGTTACATAGAAGATGGATCATACATTCGTCTGAAGAATATTTCTCTCGGTTATACTTTCCCCAAGAAGATGATTTCAAAGTGGGGGCTTGAAAGTCTCCGACTTTACTGCAATATCCAGAACCTGCTGACTATTACAGGTTATGATGGATATGATCCGGAAATAGGAGTTTCCACTACTTCACAGAATGTTATGGGACTTGATAACGGACGTTATCCGTCTCCGACCACATGTTCATTCGGTCTGAATGTATCATTCTAAATCATCTTTATCTAATTCTCAGATATTAAAAGACTATTATGAAAATGAAATTTTCTAATCTTAAATATATTGCAGTTGCCGCAACCCTGTCTATGACGGCATCTTCTTGTGACGATTTCCTTGATCGTCCTACAGAGGACTCATACACTGCGGAGAACTATTACCAGACGGATGCTCAGTGTCTCTCAGCGACCAACTACCTTTACAACTCACCCTGGTATGATTTCCAGCGTGGTTTCATTAAGGTCGGAGAGGTGCTTTCAGGCAACTACTACTGGGGTTCAAGTCCTTATCTTACGTTTACTGTGAATGGTTCTGACGAAGACCTTGTCAATATGTCATACTCTCTATGGGGGGCTATCGGTCACAGTAACATGGTATATAACAATCTCGCCAACAGCAAGGCTTCTGAAGCAGCAAGGCTTCAGAGTCAGGGTGAATGCCTCGTATGGAAAGCCATGGGATATTTCTTCTTGGTGAGAACATTCGGTGAGGTACCTATCGTGCACGACAACGGTTCAAATCTGGCTTCAGGTGAGTATCAGACATCTACAAAGGTATGGAAGGATGATGTATATGAGTATATCGTCATGACTCTCGAAAAGGCTATCGAAGACCTTGAGAAAGCAGAGGAGACAATGGTGATTGCCGAGGGCCGCATAGATCAGTGGTCTGCAAAGGCTCTGCTTGCCAAAGTATATCTTACAAAAGCTGGTGTGAAAGGAACTGTCGAACAGACAGACCTTGATAATGCTGCAAAATATGCGAAAGCTGTAATCGACCATTTCAAATCATTGGGAGCAGGCTTTCAGGGTACTGGACTTGAGGAGAACTATGAAGATATCTTCAAACTTGCCAACCGTTACACCAAGGAGGGACTCCTCGTATGGCGCTGGACGGCAGACGGCGAGAACTGGACACGCCAGAATTCTTACCAGAGTGACCTTGGAATCAACGGTATTGACGACTGGGGAAGCACATGGGGAGGATGGAACGGAATGTCTGTTGACCTGCAGAAAGCATTTGGTGTTGACCTTGAAAACGGACAGCCCGACTCATGGCTCAACAATACAGACTCTCGTCTCCATGCTACTATGATGCTGCCAGGCTTCACGTATGACCAGTTCTGGCAGGATAGACAGGGATTTGACTACCTAAACTTTATCTATGAAGGAAGAAAAGTCGGTGACAAGACATACAAGAGCGTATCAGATGCACTCGAATCAGCAACAGGTGCAAACACCGTGAAGCATATCTATGGTGATACTTATGACCATCAGCAGGGTGCTGGATGCTCTGACGGACGTATGGCTTCTTCTGTACCAACATTCCTCATTCGTCTTTCCGACGTGTATCTCATCTATGCAGAGGCAATGCTCGGAGCTTCAAACGTAGGTCCTGGTTCTGCTCCTTCTACAAAGTCTGAAGTAATTGATGCGTATTTTGCAGTGCATCAGCGCGCAGTAAAGTCTGCTTCAAAACCTTCTTCCGTATCATGGGATGATATTTGGAAAGAGCGTCGTCTTGAGTTCGCTATGGAAGGTGACCGCTGGTATGATTACGTTCGAGTATCTTATTACAATCCAGATTTCTGTATTGAAGAAATCAAGGCTCAGCAACGCAACCCTCTTTGGAATCTCAATGACTGCTACAAGAATTATTATCAGAATGGTACTTGGGACAATACAAATGTCGTATATGACAACAAGACTTCTGTTCCTAACCCTGTAGCATTGATGAAGCTCGACCAGGTTTCCAACAAGCAATATTTCTGTCTGCCATTCCCCTCTGAGGATGTAGTGTTCAATCCTAATCTCGGATCTAATGTAGATGGAATTCATGTTGATGTTCGTGCGACATACAGCTATTAGTCTATTTTTTCAAAACGTTTGAGCTGAAAAATAATCATTCTGATTTCCTTGTCAGGGTGCCTGAAAGACAAACGTACTATTAAGAAACAAACAAAAAAATCAAATATAAGTTAATATAGTTATGATTAGCTTTAAGACATATACAAAGAGCATGCTTCTTGTATTCTCTGCCCTTTTCGCCGTGTCGCTGACATCGTGTAAAGACCAGCCCGACGAATACGAGATACAGGATGGTACTCCAACGGTGAATTATATCCGTGCTCTATCTACAGAAATGAAAGGCAACAATGATGCAGAAGATACTCACTATACCAATGGTGAACTCGTGGAAGAGGCTTCTCCTCAGACAGTACTCTGCCTCGTAGGAGAGAACCTCCGGAGTGTTGTCGATATATGGTTTAACGACCGTCAGTGTGTACTCAATACTTCTTATATCACAGACAACACTCTCATCGTTTCCGTACCAAAGAATGTACCAAAGGACGTGACTGACAAGATATACCTTTACAATAAGAATAAGGAAGTAGTAGAAGTACCTTTCCATGTTGTCATTCCTGCTCCTCAGATCTCTACCATGGGTTGCGAGTACGACAAACCAGGCACAGAGAGTAAGGTCATAGGTCAGTATCTCGTAGATAATGCAGAGCATCCTTTGAAAATATATTTCAAGGACGAAATGGGAAATAATGTTGAGGCTACCATCAAGAACGTTTCCGAGGATTATACTTCTGCTACAATCATAATCCCTGAGAATGCTGTCGAGGGTTCAATTACTGCTACTTCAATATATGGTACGGGCGTCTCCGGTTTCCATTACCTTGAGTCGCGCGGACTGCTCTTTGATTTCGACGGAGGTGGCGTGCCGGTACAGATTTCTGACGGCAAGTATAACCACGGATGGCACGGCATACGATGCCTCGATGCTGACAATCCGCTCTCTGGAAATTATATCCAGTTTGGTGGTGATGGTGCTGTCATGACTGAAAGCGGTGCTTGGGATGATGTCAATTTCGCTTTCGAGTACTGGTGCGGTTCTTGGGATGACCCGCAGAACCTTACTTCCGGTGATGGCATTGCGCTGTACAATGTCGCAGACTTCTCAAAGCCTGAGAACCTGACACTCAAATTCGAGATGATGATTCCAAAAGATAGTCCATGGAAAGCTGGAGCAATGCAGATAATCTTTGCAGGAACTGACTATGTTACCTTGAGTGGCAATGGAGGATTGAAAGGCGCCAACAACATCTTCTTCCGTTGCCCGGGTCTGGCAGAATGGGACGGTGATGAATATTTCAAGGATATGTCTCCGCTCCCACGTGCGCTCTATCGTCCGTGGAAGGAAACAGGTTCTTTTGACACAGGAGGAAAATGGATTACCGTAAGTCTTCCTATTCCTACATCTTTCGTCTATTCTTTCGATGGATCGGCTCTTCCTTTCAGTCTTACTCATAAACAGTTCGCAAGTCTTACAATGTTTATTGTAGAAGGTGGAGTGAATGGTGAGGAGTGTACTCCTGTCATCCGTGTCGATAATATTCGAGTAGTACCAAGTAAGTAATCTCATTAAGAAGGTAACACAATTATGAAAAAATATTTCTTTAACATATTGATGCTCTTTGCAGTAGGTCTTGCAGGCCTCTCGATGGCAGCTTGCAGCGAGGATGATCTCGACACCAATCAGTATAGGAGCGGTGTCTCTCTCAACGCATGGGGCGCAAATCCCCTTATGCGCGGAGGTGTACTTCGCTTTGTCGGTTCAAATCTTGACCAGATAGCACAAGTCAAGGTGCCTGGTGTAGATCCTATTACGAATATCGAAGTAGTAAAGGCGGGAGTTCCAAGCGAAATACGTATCACCGTACCAAAGGACGGTCCTGTGCCAGGAAAGATAGTTCTCGTTTCCAAAACAGACCAGACTATCGAGACCGACAACAGCATCGAGTTTATCGAGCCTATTTCTATTGAGGCTTTTTCGCCTGCTGCTGCGATGCCGGGAGAGGAAATTGCCATCAAGGGTGATTATCTTGACCATATTCATTCTCTCACTTTTGAGGATGGAGTGGATGTTTCAGAGAATGAGTTTACTGCTCATTCACGTTATGAAATCAAGGTTGTCGTGCCCGAAAATGCTCGCACAGGCAGGATAGCTCTCAATGATGTAGATGTGACGCTTATCGATGCTGACGAGGATGTCACGTTCAATATCATGGAGACAGAGGAAATCCTTGAGGTCGGCACTCCGTCAATCTCAAAGATAACGTCTCCACGCTCAGAGGCAGCTCTTCAGGGTACTCTCACGGCAAAGCAGGGAGAGACCGTCACTGTCACTGGTGAATATCTGTCATTAGTGGCATCGGTAATGACTGGTGATGCAGATTCAGAACTCGGACAGTTTGAATTCTCTGAGATAACACTCTCCGAAGACGGTAAGACACTCTCGTTCTCACTGCCTGCCGAGGCTCCTGATGGTGACATTAATCTGGTATGTAAGTCAGGCGTGGAGGTTCCCGTATGCAAACTTGTCACCGTAACTCCTTCTGAATTGAAGGTCAATGGCGGTGCTCCCGTCAAGAATGGTACGGAACTTGTGATTACAGGTAAGGACCTTGATGTCGTTTCTTCCGTGACATTCCCTAATTGCAATGATGCCGTAGCCGTAGAGGCTTCTGCTGCTGAACTCAAGGTTACCGTACCGGAACTGGCGCAGGAGGGAGAATTGGGACTCGTAATGAAGAACGGCAAGACGGTGAAAGTGGCTTATACTCTTGTCAAACCAATAGTTTCTTCTTATTCCGCAAATCCTGTTTCGGCAGGAGGACTGCTCTCTATTGTAGGTCTTGACCTTGACCTTGTGAAGACGGTAACATTCTCAGGCAGTGAAAGCCCGGTGGAGGTTAAGGTGGAAAACGACGGTGCCATACTGAATCTGACCGTTCCGATGGATGCGAAGACAGGTGCCGTGACCCTTAATCTAAAGAATGGAACAAATGTAACGGTAGCCGATATCACGGTACAGGAAGCCGTATTCTGTTACGCAACAGAACTTCCTGCTGATGATGCCGAACTCAAGGCAGGTGAGACTTTCATTCTCAGTGTCAAGAATATTGACAAACTTACAAGCGTGGAAATCAATGGCGTGCCATGTCAGATTATCACATCTGGCGACAAACTCATCATTGGTATTCCGGAAAAAGCAAAGAAAGGCTCCACTGTACGTCTGGTATCAAGCAATGGAGAGATAACTTACAATATCGACTTCATTCCTAATACTGAGGTGACTACAGTGCTTTGGAGTGGTCAGCTCGTAGCAGATGATTGGAATAACCAACCCTATCTCCTCTCTGATGGAGGTCAGGAATTGAAGGATGCCGGCGTAGTAGCGGGTGATGTCATTAATATCCACATATCTCCATTGTCAAGCGACTGGAAACTGCAGATTGTAGAAGGTCACTGGGGACCGACATATAGCAGTATATGTAGCATTGGTAACGATACAGAGGGTGGAAAATTTGCTGAGATTGACCTTGATGCTACTAAGGGCTATATCACCATAGAGGTGACGGAGGAGATGCTTAACGCTGCCTTGACACAGCAATGGTGGGGAGGTGTCTTTGTTCTCAACGGTGACAACGTCGTCGTTGACAAGGTAACAACGACCCATTATGAATCTCTTGAGACTACTCTCTGGCAGGGAGAAGCCCTTGCTGATAATTGGAATAATCAGCCTTACCTCCTTTCTGATGCAGGCCTTGAACTCGCAGAATATGGAGCAAAGGCAGGACAGACCGTGTATTTCTACGTCACACCTCTCTCAGATGCTTGGAAACTGCAGATTGTAGAAGGTCACTGGGGACCGACATATACAAGCGTATGCAGCATGGGAAATGACACCGAAGGAGGTAAGTTTACAGAGTATGACCTTAATGCCAATGGAGGAAAGGTTGCCTTAACATTGACACAAGCCATGCTTGATGCTGCTTATACCCAGCAATGGTGGGGCGGTACCTTCTTGGCTAATGGTGACAAATGTAAAATTACCAAGATTACCATCGAGTAAAACAAAACATATTATCGTATCATAAACTATGAAAAAAAATAGAATTCTTTCAGCATTCTGTGCAGCGGCAGTCCTTTTCGGACTCGCTGCCTGTGCAGACACTGATGCACAATACGAAGTGAAGCCAATGGATGCTCCGGAATTTATCAGCGCATCGCCTTCTCCACAAGAGCCTTTGCTGCTTGGAGATAGGACTATCAAGTTGAAATTCAACGAAAAGATAAATTTCGTGAGTGACAATGCTTCCTTGATTACGTTTGACGGAAAGCCTGTCAAGAAAGCTCTTGTCATGGGAGCAAGTGATGAATTGACCATTATAGTGGATGCAGGATTTGATGATACCCATTCCCTTCATATACCTGCGGGTCTCGTGAAAACGGCTGATGGCCAGTCGTATGACAAGGACATAGATCTGACATGGTCTCTGCCTGCTTTGCCAAGCAATACAGCAACACAGATGGCGGAACGTCTCGGTTTCGGCTGGAATCTTGGAAACCACTTTGATACGAGCAATATGGAATGGGGTTACTGGGATGGTGCTACACCGACACAGAGCCTTTATACCTCTCTTGCAGCTGCTGGTGTGAAGACGGTACGCCTTCCTGTGACTTGGACTGCTCACATGACTGACGGCATAATTGACCCTGCATATCTTGAAGAGGTAAGTCAGAATGTGGATTGGGCTATCGCTGCAGGGCTCAATATCATAGTCAATACCCACCACGATTCTTTTGAAACAAAACTCGGAGAAGCTGTAGGCAATCCGGCTGCAAACATTGATTGCGAGAGCTTAATCTCTTCTGTTTGGTCACAGGTAGCAAAGAAACTCGGTAATCGCAGTGAGAAACTTATCTTTGAGACCTTTAACGAGGTGCACGATAATGACCAGTGGTCTGCTTCCGATGCTTCCGACGAACAACTTGCGTTGATGAATGAATGGAATAAAGTAGCTTTTGATGCCATTCGTGCCAACGAGGGAGAGATAAAGCACTGGATTGGCGTGAGTACTTATGCGGCAAGTATTGACGGTATAGCCTCATTGGAATTACCACACGATGAGCATGGCAAGGTGATGGTTGGTGTTCACTGCTATGACCCATACAATTTCTGTTTGAGTAATGATAGCATCTGGGGGCATACTCTTACAGGAAATGCTACTTCCGAACAGGCTGTCGTAGAGACCATGTACAAACTACGTACAAATTTCATCGACAAGAATATCCTTGTATATCTCGGTGAGTTCGGATGCTCTGAGCATACTGTTCCGTGGCAGAATGTTGTTCGTAAGTATTATCTTGAGTTCTTCTGTCGTACGGCAAATAAGTTTGGCATCCCAGTAATGTTGTGGGACAACATGAACCTTGTGCCTCATGTGGATGAAAAGACCAAATCTTCCGAATCACATGGTTATATAGACCACAACAATGGTGCTTTCGTCCGTGATGGAGCCAACCTCATTCCGATGATGGTAAAGGCTGCTACAAGCAGTGATACGTCATATACATACGGCACGGTATGGGACAATGCACCGAAGATTACATTTGAAAAGGATAAAAAAGGTAACGTTATCAATGTAATCATAGAATAGAATAATTCCTGGTTGTCGGTTGTCGGTTGTTGGTTTTTGGTTAGTAATGTTTTTCCAATGGAGGATTCCTCAAAAGGAAAACTATAATAACCTACAACCCAAAACCTACAACCTACAACCAGGTACTACAACTAAACCTCCTTAGAACCGTGAAAAAGGCATTCATATTACTTTGCTCAGTGACAACGTTGTTCTTTTCATGCCAACAGAAGAACAAAGCGAACGATGACCTTGCTGAGACAGGAAGAACGAAACGAACAGAGGCTTTACTTCATAATCTGGACTCCATTTCCCAGAAAGGGTTTCTCGTCGGGCAGCAGGATGCGACTTTGTATGGTGTCGGTTGGGAGGGAGACAGTGCCCGTTCCGACATTAAGAGCATCTGCAGTGAATCCCCCGCTGTCGTAGGTTTTGAAATAGGAGGCGTAGAAAAGGGCAGTGAGAGAAACATTTATGGCACTTCGCTTGATGCCGTTCGCCGTGCTATTCTTGCACAATATGACTGCGGTGGCGTCTGTCTGCTGTCGTGGCATACGGATAAAACCCCCTCTTCTGACGAGATAGACCGTGTGTGTGACTTTCTCAACTCTCTTGAAGAGCCATACGGAGTGAGGGTGCCTGTAATTCTCAGACCGTGTCATGATAATCTCGGAATAGAATTCTGGCAGAACTTACGGGAAAGAACCGAAGAAAAGGAAGTGATAAACGCCCTTTTTGCATATACTTTCACCGATATTCAGGCTTTTGCCGATGAGGCAGGAAAGATGAGGTCACAGCATAATACTCTGATGGAAATGGTTGATTTCCTCGGTATAGAAATGTTTGATAATGTCGTGTCTCCTGATACTGACTCTTTATCCTTTTTTCAGAAACAGTTGGGTGAGGCTCTCAATACGTTGACAAAATTGTCCTTGGAGTATTCCAAACCTGCTACGTTGTTTGCCACAGGACAACAATCTCTTCCTGCTAACAACTGGTTTACGTCGGTGCTGCTTCCCGTTTTAGACAGTTACAGGCTGTCATTCGTCGTTTTTGGTAGGAACGATAATAAGAATCCCGGACATTTCTACGTTCCATTCCCTGGACATCCGGCAGTTTCTGACTTTACGGTCTTTGTCAATTCACCAAAGACTTTTTTTCTGAGAGATGTCAATGGACTTTATATTCCTTAGGTGTAGGAATCCAGAAATACTTGTGATTTCGTTTGCAAAGTTACAACATTTGCATTCCGTTTGCAAGATTTATCTGCATAGTGTAATGTATAGTTTGTTGTTTGGTGGTTTTGTTGTTTAGTTGTTTGGTTGATAGCATTCGACTCCATTGAGCCACAAACAACTAAACAACTAAACAACTAAACAACCAAACAACTAAACAACAACCAGAAAGGTCAAAAATTCAGGTCTCTGCCTCGGTAGAAGTCTATGAGGGCTTTCTGGAAGACGAGTTCGTAGCGTGCTTGGATTAGGTCGCTGTCGGCTTTCATCATGTTGTTCTTTGCTTCGTTGAACTCGGTGATGGTTGCCTTGCCGTTCTCATACTTCGCTTGTGTGAGGTTGAAGGCAGCCTGACTCGTCACCTGTGCCTGCTTGCTTCGCTCATATTTTGCTTCGGCTGCCACGGTGTTGTAATAGACCTGTTGTATTTCTTTGTAGAGGGTCTTTTTCACATTGTCGAGAGCTAACTGCTGGTTTTCTTTCTCTATGCGTGCCGCACGTATGTTGTTCCTTGTGGAGAAACGGTTGAATATGGGCACGTTGAGCGAGAAACGTATAGACTGCGAGAAGTTGTTCTTCATCTGACTGCTAAAGCCATCGTTGTCCATACCTGATGAATTGTAGTAGTTAGTTCCCAACCCTGCACCGAAAGAGAGGGTAGGGTAGAGGTCTGCTTTGGCGATGAGGATGCTTTTGTCAGCGGCTTTCAGTCGCGATACGTTGGCAGCCACCTCTGGTTTCACGGCAACGGCTTCTGAGAAAATCAGCTCTGGGTTGATGGCAGTGATGATACTTTGGTCTGAGTTCAATGCTGGCGTGGCGATGGAAAAGCCGTCTGGTGAGGGAAGTTCCAGTAGTTGTGACAATGCGAGCAGGTCAAGACGATAGGAGTTTTCAGCCTGTGTAGCGGTGAGACGGCTCTGAGCCATTGTGGATTGCTGCTGCAGGACATCGGTAAGTGTAGCCTTTCCGTGCTTTTCCATTTCTGTAAGGCGGGCGCATTGCATAGAGTCGATAGCTATTTGCCGTAGTGCTACAGCAAGAATTTCTTTGTCATAGACTATTTGTATGTACTGTTGTGCTATCTGCATACGTATGTCGTTGCGTGCTTTCTCCAGTTCTGCTCTTGTAGCTTCGAGGTTGAGTTGGTGAAGCATGATAGTGTTTGGTATGCGGTTGCCCGTAAGGATGGGCATGGATGTGTTGAGAGAAAAGCCTGTGCTGCTCGTATTGCGCTTTGAGTAGGTGTTGTCCATGCCGAGACTTCTGCCGAAAGAGAAGTCCTGGGATGCTCCTACATTGAGGTCAGGCAACTGTGCACTGCGTGCAGTCGATAGTTGTATTTTTTCTTTGCGGCACTCGTTCTCACGTTGTTTTAGGCTGATATTATGTTCCAGTGCATGGTCTATACACTGTTTCAAGGTCCAGTCTTCTGCAAATGTCCCTGTTGCTCCGAGCAACATCAGGACAGACAATGCTATTGATTTCATTGGCTTTCAGTTGTTTGGTTGTTTAGTTGTTTGGTTGTAGTACCTGGTTGTTGGTTTTCGGTTGAGTTACCATTGCTTCTTGCGGAAGACTCCATTGGAAAAACATTACTAACCAACGACCCACGACCCGCAACCTAAAACCGTATGACGCATTATTATTCTTTCTCTGCCACAATCTGCGGTCCGCGAACGACATCCTTGACTGTGATACCTTTCTTTATTTCTATGTTTACGCCATCGCTGATGCCGATGGTGACGGGCTGTCGGTCGTAACTTTTGTTGTCTCCTGTGCCCTTTACGATATATACGAATGTGCTGTCACCTTCAAATTCGATGGCACTCTCGGGCACAGTAAGTACGTTATTTACGCTTTCAAGTACAATTTCTGCATTGGCACTGTAGCCTGAGCGCAGGCTTTTTGTGCCTTTTACGTCGATGGCAGCCTTTATCTCAAACTGGTTTGCGCCGTTTACCTCCACTGCTTTTGGTGAGATATATTCTAATGAAGCATTTAGTGAAACGTCCTTCAATGCGCCGATAGTTATCTTCATTGGTACTCCGATAGTGAGGAGTCCTACTTCTGTCTCATCTATATTGCCACGGAAGATGAGGTCATTCATGTTGGCAAGTGTAGCAATGGTGGTACCATCGTTGAAGGTGTTGGAGAGAATTACTGTATTACCCACTTTTACCGGGATGTCGAGTATGATGCCAGATATGGTACTTCTGATAAGAGTGCTGCTTGCTTTCGCATTGCTCTTTGACACACCGTCGCGCACTACCTCAAGCGCATCGTTAGCTGCTTTCAGTTCCTCTTTTGCCTGATTGAGCGTCTGGCATACTTTGTCATACTGCTCTGCCGTGACGAGATGCTTGTCGTAGAGAGCCTTTTCACGGCTGTAATCTACCTGTGCCTGTTCGAGATTGATGTTTGCGAGCCTCACCCTTGACTCTGCGCTGCTCAGTTGTCCCATGTCGGGGATGACCTTTACCTTGGCAATTATCTCTCCTGCCTGTACGTATTCTCCTGCTTCTTTATATATGTCGGTGATGATACCTGAAATCTGTGGCTTTACGTTTACCTCATTCCGCGGCTCTATCTTGCCGGTTATGAGAGTTGTCTTACTGATGTCAGCGGTCTTTGGGGTAAACTCGTTATAGACGACAGGCACTGGCTGTGACTTGATGTATAGGAAGACGAATGTTCCTATGAATATCATTGCGATGAATGCAACGATGATTAGTTTTGAGTACTTTTTCATTTTTATGTTGTTTAGTTGTTTAGTTCTATATTGACGACAACGGGAACAATGGACGACTACTTCTTAGTATTATTGTCTTTGTTGTCGTTTATTTATTAGGGTGTCCTGTTTGTAGTTAGAATTCTTTCGACCTTTTCTCGCCATGGCGATGACTGAAGCTCATCATTGCTCATCTGGCTTAAGGTGGGAATTAATAGAACCCACCTTAAGGCATGAAAGACAGGCATTACATTCTGTTCTTTGCATCCTGACCGGCACCAGTTCCTTTATACTTGCTGTTTGCCGTATTGAAACGATAAGACAGCCGAAGTTGAACATTTGAAGAATAGTAATTATTGTTTTGACAATGGATGAAGTTGCCATAGTCGGTACTTACGTGTTCCTTTGACTTGTTAAGGATGTCATTCCATGCAAGACGTATGTTGAGTGCATCGTGCTTGAAAAACGACTTGCTGACTGCAAGGTTTAGACAGTGTTTAGGCTTGGAAAACTTATACATCACATAATCATAGGGAGATGTGTATTGATAGTCAAGGTCAATCAACCAACTGTGCTTCAGTTTGAATGCGTTGTTTGCCTGAACGAAGAACAATGGGTCGTTGAGTTTTACAATACGTTCCCCGCTTGTTTCACGTGGGTCGATAACGCTTGTCTGAAAATGTTGCTTTTCCATACCTATCGTATATCTTGGGTTCCAGATGCCAATTCTTGGTGAGGCATTGAGATAGATGTTGAGTTTGCGTACTGTCTCCTGAGCGTTGGAATATTTGACCATTGCTGTACAATCATCATCGTATGGATAACCGAGCTGATATATGGCATTATCTACCACTTCGTATGCACCAGTAATGGTGAGCCATCGCCAGTTGGCGTTGAGCGAGAGTGTGTGTTGTATTTCGTTCAAAAGTGTCGGGTCGCCTGTCTGATACATGAAGCGGTTATCGTATTGAATTTCTGTACTTAGCTGGTCATATCGTGGACGCTGGATTTTTGTGGTGTAACCAAGGTTTATACCTACCTGACCGAGTTTTGTTGAAGCATTGAATGAAGGGAACCAGTTGTTGTGTACCCTGCTGATATTATCCTTTGGGGAAAAATCATTGGTGTATTTGAAATCTACGTGCTCGTATCTTATGCCAGCCACTACCTGAACTTGCTTGAAAGGTAATGCATATTCAGCAAAGCCTGAGATTGTGTTCTCGGCAATCTTTGCTTTCGACGCTGGTATCTCTGTCTTGGTAGAGGAGTATTCTTGCTTTGCGGTTACGTATGTCTCTTCGGTTCCTATCTTTAATTGCCCTTTCCATACAGGATAGGAAAGTACAAGTTTTCCTGCACCCATTCGTGCCACTCCGTCGGAAATATTCTTTATAGAGGCGGGGTCGTTGAGGCTGCTCTCATTTACACCGGTTTCCTTTTTGTTGCCAGAGTCGCTGAAATCCGCATTGAAGTTCACATTCAGCTTATTGATATTTCCGTCGTAGTAGATATTGCCCGTAAAGTTATGTGAAGATGGTGTGGTAGTATTTGAGACGGAGCGAACATTGTCAACAAACTCGTTGTTTGTATATACATCGTCCTCAAAGACGATATTCTGATTGCCAAACAGCATCGCACCATAGTTCATCTTCATTCCAAGAGAATGATTCTCGTTCACCTGCCAGTTCACTCCCAGGTCTCCGCTTATTCCGCTATTGTGGCTAATAAAAGCGAAAGGACCTTCCATCCGGTTATGCTTGATGCTTCCATCGGGCATTTTTACGTATGTATTACTGCTTACGTTGTCGCTCACCTGATAGCTGTGCTGATTGTAGTAAACGAGTTTCCCGATGAAATCCAAGCCACCGGTGCGGTAGTTGAGGTCGAGAACCGACCATGAGGGGTCGAAGTCATGGTTGTTGTAAATGTATTGCTGAGCCTGGCTCGTAAGTGCATAGCTGAAGCCGTCGCCCTGTCGCTTTATGGTGCGTATGCGCACTACGCATCTCACCTCTCCACCATATTCGGCACCAGGATTACTGACCACTTCTACAGACTTTATGTCTTCCGACATGAGGTTTCGAAGCTCGGAGTCATCGTTCACCTTTCTTCCATTAATGTAATAGACAGGTGCTCCACGTCCTATTACTTCCAGTTTTCCGTTTTTGGAAATCATTCCCGGAACTTTGGCAAGTACCTCAAGAGAGTTTCCCGAATGTTCGAGTATCGAACCCTCGATGGTAGTTACTACAGCATCGCCGAGGAGCTTTGTTTTCGGGCGTGTTTTGCTTACAACAATTTCATTCAACATACCCGCTTCAACCTGCATTTGGATTGTCTGTGATGTAGAGAATGTAGCAACAGGCAAGTTCTTTGTATTATATCCTATTGAGGAGATTTGTATAAAGTCGCCCCCATCCTTTCTTTCAATGCAGAACTGTCCATTGTTATCTGTTATGCATACTGACACGATGGAAGAATCGGGAAGAGAGCGAAGTGATACTGTGGCAAACTCCATTGGTTGATTATTTTCATCCGTTACTATTCCTTCGAGTTTCTGTGCGCTCAGTTGGGATATTGTTGCCAATAGGATTATTATTGTTGTTGTCAATCTTTTCATAATGATACGCTATTCAAAATTTCACTTGCTATAGTGCTATAATATCTGGTTACTCTTCCCTCATAGCATCCACAGGTTTGATGTTCATAGCCCTGAATGCGGGTGCAAGACCAGCAAGCATACCGAGGGATGAGAGTATGAAGGCTGCGGAGAGTGCTGTCCAGAAAGGTATTTGAAAATGCGTTTCTACAATGCCATCTGTAGTGCTTGCCATCTCAAACATCTGTAGTATCATAACCCCGAAGAGTATTCCGCTCATGCCGGCTATGGCTGTGAGGATAAGACTTTCGGAGAGTATCTGTGAGAGAATCATTCTTGGCGTGGCTCCGATAGCGCGTCGTATGCCTATTTCCGTGGTACGTTCCTTGACGGTGACCATCATGATGTTGCTCACGCCGATTGCTCCTGCCAGTATTGTACCTATTCCTATGAGCCAGATGAGGAAGTTGACACCGGCGAAAAGGCTGTCGATTACGGAGAACATCACTTCGCAGTTGAATGCCGATATGGCAGCTTCGTCTTCTGGACTGATGCGGTGAACGTGGGCTATGATATTCCTTATCTTTGGCGTGATGTCGCTCATCTTCACGTTTCCTCTTCCCGTCATGGCAAGGATATGTATGCTTTTGCCATAATTATTCTGTTTTCGGCATAGGGAGAACGGTATTGTTATGGTCTCTGTCGGACTGGAACCGATGCTCATTCCTCCGTTATTGTAATCTACTCCAATTATTTGATAATAGACGTTTCCTACCTTGATGCGTTGTCCGCATGGGTCAGTGCCAGCTGGAAATAGTTCCTGATATATCTTTTTCCCGATGATGCAGACGTAGCGTTCGTTCTTTTCATCTATTTCATTGATATATCTTCCGTAGTACAACTTGGGAGCCTGTACGTCCTTATAGTCATGTTGCACGCCCTTTATGCTTCCCGAGCTTTTCTTGTCTCCATACACAATGGTTCTACTGCCAGCGAAAACCATTGGTGTGATAGTCTCCAGTTCCGGTACTTGGTGCCTGAGTCGATAGATGTCATCGTCAGTCATTGTCCATTCTCTTCCTTTTCTGAATCCATCGTAGGCAATGGTTGTCTTGTTGGAGAAAATCATCATGCTATTGGTGGCGAAGCCTTCGAATTTTTTTGCCAGTTGTTCTTTCAGTCCCTGTCCTCCTCCTATGAGAATGATGAGCA
This sequence comes from uncultured Prevotella sp., assembly GCA_945787895.1. Taxonomy (GTDB): domain Bacteria; phylum Bacteroidota; class Bacteroidia; order Bacteroidales; family Bacteroidaceae; genus Prevotella. The sequence continues at coordinate 15,980 of CALZJQ010000007.1, forward strand.
TGAAGACCCCCCAGAATATTCCGAAGCCCGTGAGGAAAGAGCGGCTCTTGTTCCTTGTAAGGGTGTCGATTATCTCTTTGTATGAATCAATGTCGAGTTTCATTGTTTTGTTGTTTTGTTGTTTTGTTGTTTAGTTGTAGTACTTGGTTGTGGGTTGTTGGTTGTTGGTTTTAGGTTGAGTTACCATTGCTTCTTGAGGAAGACTCCATTGGAAAGACATTACTAACCAACAACCTACAACCAACAACCCACAACCAAGTACGACAACTAAACGACATTTCTCACTCCCCTCTCAAAGCCTCGATAGGTCGTATCTTGGCGGCTTTCCATGCGGGGATTATTCCTGCTATCGTGCCTGCAATGATGATAACTAAGGTCGCATTGATGCAGACGTCGAGACCTACTGTGGGGTTGAGAAACATCTGTATGTCGAAGATACCAGTGTTTTCTGTTTTTTGCCCCACGGTAATGTTCATCCATTCGTTGGCGAGGATGCCAGCAAGCATTCCGATATATCCGAATATTGTCGTGATGATGACGCTTTCCGTTATGATAAGCTTTAGTATGGAAAGTGGCTTTGCTCCAATGGCTTTACGTATTCCAAATTCGCGGGTTCGTTCTTTTACGGTGATGAGCATGATATTGCTTACTCCTACTATACCGCTGAGCAGGGTGAGGAGACCGATAATCCACAGTGCGGTGCGGATGATACTTATTCCTGTGTTCATTTGCAGGCTGTCGGAGTTGCGGTTCCATATCCATATACTGCTCTTATCATCTGGTGCTGCCTGATGGTTTTTGTTGATGACGCTGCGGTAGGAGTCCTCGAAGTCTTTGCTTTGCTTCTCGTCAGTCAGTCCGTTGACGGTGAAGATGATACTTCCTACTATGTCTCCTTTACCATACATTGTCTTGAATGTGGTGAAGGGGCAGAAGGCTTTGTATTCCTGTTGGCTTTCATCCTCTTTGTATATACCAATTACTTTGAAAGCAAAGTTGTTGAGCCTGATGTGTTTTCCCAAGAGGGAAGTATAGGGTTTGCACAGTTCCTTTGCCATTTTCCTACTGATGACGATGACTTTTCTCTGTTCTTTCATGTCGAGAGCGTTGATGAATCGTCCGTGCAGCAGTTCGTATTTCTCTATTTCGAGGTATTCGGGAGCCACGCCTCTCACTGTAGGTGACAGATAGTTCTGTCCGTAACTCATGGTTGTGGATCCGCCTTCCAATATCTCTCCTCCGAGCTTGTCGATGGTTTGTGGGAATGCTTTTCTTGACAATGTGATGTCTTTGTCTTTCAGCACTATCTCCCTGCCCTCTTTCAGTCCTTTGTGCGGCTTGGATGTCCTCCCGCCAAAGATTTGCATGGAGTTGGCTATGTACCTGTCCATGTGCTCTGTTTGAGCATTGATGAGTCCGTTGCCTGCGCCGAGCAGGAATATTATCATGAATATTCCCCATGCCACGGCGAAGCCTGTCAATGCTGTTCGCAACTTATTGCGCTTGGCAGAGTTCCATATTTCGTTGAGTAATTCAAAAGTCATTTTTGGTTTTGGGTTTTTGGTTTTGGGTTTTTGGTTTTTGGTTGATAATGCGTTGTCGATGCTGGTTTGCTCAGGAGGCAAGGGTAAACCAACCAAAAACCGACAACCAAAAACCGACAACTGGATAAAACTACTTCACGTAATCTTTCGAGACAAGGTGATGGTCTGTGTTCTCCTCTATATCGAAGATGATGCCGTCCTTGATGTGAATTATCTTGTCTGTCTCGTTGGCTACACCGCTTTCGTGGGTGACGACGATGATGGTCATGTTCTCCTTCTGGTGCAGTTCTTTCAGGAGGTCCATCACCTCTACGCTCGTCTTGGAGTCGAGTGCGCCAGTAGGTTCGTCGGCAAGGATAATCTGCGGTCTGGTAATCAGGGCTCGCGCTATTGCCACGCGTTGCTTCTGTCCTCCTGACATCTCGTTGGGGTAGTGGTCAGCCCATGGCAGCAGTCCGAGGCGGTCGAGGTATTCCAATGCCATCTGATGGCGTTTCCTGCGGCTCACTCCTTGATAGAAGAGTGGCAGTTCGACGTTCTCTACAGCAGTCTTGAACGGTATGAGATTGAACGACTGGAAGATAAATCCTATCATGCGGTTGCGGTATTCCGCTGATTTCGTTTCGCTGAGGTTCCATATAGGTACGCCGTTGAGCAGGTATTCTCCGGAATCGTAGTTGTCGAGTATGCCCAGGATGTTGAGCAATGTAGATTTTCCAGAGCCTGATGACCCCATGATGCTCACAAACTCGCCCTTTGCTATGTCGAGATTGATACCTTTGAGCACGTGCAGTGGTTGCGCTCCCTGATAAGTCTTGTTGATGTCTCTAAGGTGAATCATTGGTTGTTGTTTTTTGGGGTTTTTGGTTATTGGTTGTGGGTTGTTGGTCAGTAATGTCTTTCAAATGGAGTCTTCCTCAAGAGTAAAGGGTAACTCAACCCCAAACCCACAACCCACGACCCACAACCGTATAACCCATAAAGTGTCACTTTTCTCTCTCTATCCGGCTGACAAGTTCCTCCACACTAATCCCCAAAAGTTCCATGTCCCTCTTGAGTTGCGGGCAGGTCTCGTTGAAGAATGCCTCTTTTCTTTGTGCCATGATGCGGTCGCGGGCTCCTGCCGTGACGTAGTAGCCCATGCCTCGTCTCTGGTATATGATGCCGTCGCGTGAAAGTTGTTCGTAGCATTTCACGGCGGTGTTGGTGTTCACCTGCAGCAGCGTGCCGTATTCCCTTACTGATGGTATGCGCATATCGTCGGTGTAGGTTCCTGCCAATATCTCGTCCATCATGCGGTCTGCCATCTGCAGATATATTGCTTTGTCTTGTGTAAACATAACTTTTTTTTTCTTTCCTCAGCCTTTTCAGGCGAGGAGTTGTTAAGGAAGGTGCTCTATGTTGGGAACACCCCCCTAACTCTCTTCTCTCAAACTATTAACAAATAAAATCCAAAAATCAAACAATCATCTTGTTGCAGAAGCGGCGGTATGCCCACCAATACGCTCCGATGGTAGTAGCTATGGTTGCACCATAGAATGTGATGTTTGCCATTATCACAGGATCTACGAGGAAGCGTACTGTGTATTCCTTGTCAGAATAAAACATAGGTACGGATATGCTTGCTATCACTATCGAGCCCAATATCATGATGCCGATGAAGAGCAGTGTGGTCTTGATGAAGGAATTGTTCCTGAAGAATGTGGCACCGAGGGTGTATAGTGCATGTACCCAGAGGAAACCGAGTATTCCGTCAAGGAAACCACGGAGGAAAGGACTGTCCTCGTCAAAGAATAAGAAGCCTTCCGTCAGCACATTGTCGAAGAATGCCACCGTGATGGAGCCTGTAGTGTAGCGCAATGCAATGTTGTACAGTGCCTGTGCCAAGTCTGCGGCTATGAGTGCTACGAGGAACATCAATGTGTAGCCTACGACTCCTATTATCCATCGTGATGCGAACTTGTCGATATTGTCGGCAGGAAGCATCAGGTAGCTGATGGATGAGCGGCGGTTCTTCAGCGGAGCCATCATCTTGCTTGCGCTGGCTATCATGCAGACAAAGACGGCTATCTTTGCCATTACTATTACTCCTGAGTAGTGGATGCGCATGGTGTTGGTGTCATCCACCCACGTTCCTGTGAACAATGTGGAGAAGAGCAGGAATGTTGCTGCCATTATTGCCGTAGTGAGCAGAATGTTGCGCTTCTCTGTAGTTATCGTATGCAGGATGATTGCCTTTATTGTATTTGTATTCATAGTTGTTTTGTTGTTATGTTGTTTAGTCGTATAGTTGTTTCTTTGTATTTCCCGATTATCGGTCTTTGCCTTTTGGGCGGCAGGTGGGGATGGTTTAAACGTGGGAATGTCTCTGTCAGATGTTGCATTCCCAACTCAACTCCCAAAACGCACATCCGTCAATATCCTTGTTCTGAGACCATCGGTATCAAGACTCATGGCACCGCTGAAACTCTTTATTAAACTCTCGACATCGCCCTCGATCTTTCCGCTGCATGAGCCTGACGTATTGATGGTTACGTCGCCGCAGTTGATGCACTCTATGTCAAGGTTAGAGCTGCCGGAGGTCTTTATATCCATGCTCTCGGAAGCCTCGATGTCTGCATCTATGTGGCTTGCACCGGATGTTTGGATTATTGCTGCCGTGCATTGCAGCATGTCAATATCCACGCATGATGAGCCTGATGTCTTGAGCGTAAAGTCGGAGTCGCTGTGTATCCTGTCCGCTTCGAGGTTCAGGTAGCCTGCACTTTTTATGCTGTTAAGCCTCGGAGCGTGTACGAATATCGTGGTGGTGTTGCTCATGTTTCCGTTTACTACGCTCTTCATGCCGTGTATGGTAAAGGTTCTGTTTTCTTTGTCGTAGCTCCGCTCGCCTATCATTTCTATATCGGAATTCTGCTTTTTGAAGACTATGGTGAGCAGGCTGTCCTTTACTTTGGTGGTGATTATTGGCTCGACAGCCTTGTCGCATTCTATCTCTAAGTAGCAGGAGTCATCCTCAATATAGATAATCTTGCCGCTGCCCTCGGTCTTTATCTTGTCGAACTTCTCGCATTTGCGTGATTTCTTGACTGTTTCTCCCGTCAGTTTTATGGTTTCCTTGTCTTTGACGGAGATGGTGCAGGATGAGAATAACATGACTGCGAAGACTGCTACTATCGTTATCGGTAATAAAATCTGTCTCATATCTTTCCGTTGATTGCTGCGTTAAACAATAATTCGATGTTCACATTGGTGTCTTTGTCGTTCGTGGGATTGCGGAAGGCTATCGTTGCGTTGCCTTGGAGTGACGGGTCTTGATATATCACGTCATTGACGGGCGTTCCCGGAATCCTGTATTCGAAGGTGTATTTCCTCGTCAGTTCCTCGTTGGAGGCATTCAGTATCAGGCGGTCACGGTCGATGATGATGATGTGGTCGAGAAGCAACTCTACGTCGTGTACCTGATGTGTGGAGATGATGATGACGCGCTCCTCATTCATTGCCGTTGAAACGACTTTCCTGAACTGTGCCTTGCTTGGTATGTCAAGTCCGTTTGTCGGTTCGTCCATCAGCAGATGGCGGACGTTAGTGGCAAGTGCGAAACTGATGATGACTTTCTTCTGCTGTCCCATTGAGAGGCTTGTCAGTATCGGGTCGCCCTTGATTTCAAACTCGCTGAGGCAGTTGCGGAATATCTCCTCGTCATATTTCGGGTAGAAGCTGCCGAGAGATTTGCTCCATTCCGAGAGCTTTATCTGCGGAAGGCTGAACTCTTCGTTGATGATAAACATATCTTCGAGCACTGCTTGCCTACGCTCTGTGGTTGGGATGCTGTCGGCAGTGATTCTTCCGTCTGTCGGTTTCAGTAATCCAGCGATGAGGTAGAGTAGGGTAGATTTGCCCGTTCCGTTCTTGCCTAACAGTCCGTAAATCTTGTTCTCTGTCAGAGTAAGACTGATCTTCGTGTGGATGTTCTCCCTCGATTTCGCATATGCGAATGTCATGTTTTCTATCTGTATCATACTTTTAATTTGTTTTGTCTGTAAATACTCACTGTAGATTTTATTGTTTTGGTGTACTATTGTAGTAGTACACTGCAAAAGTACACCTATTCCATAGTTCCTGCAAGAAAAAATCCAAAAAACTTGCAATGAAGCCCTTTCTTTTCCCGAAATTGTAATGTAGGGATTGCAAAACAAGGGCATTATCAATGTTTCCCCATATTATGTGTCTTAGTCATGCTCTGTAATCTCTCTCTGCCCTGTGCTCTGCTATATATAATAAGGTATGGAGATGTATGAAAAGTATCATTTCGGGTGATTGTATGACACTTATCATGCGCTTCCTTCTTATATGGGAATGAAGAATTTGAAAATAATTTACATTCGTCTGCAAATTCTGGAATTATTCGCCTTTTGGGTAACTGACAGTATCACAGATGGTTAGTTTTTCTCTTCCTGGGATGCCAGGGAAATGGGGAGGTAAACTCAATGCTTTTGCAGTGTGAAAGCATTGAGTTTACCGTGCAATAGCTATGACTTTACCTCGTAATATCTAAGGTTTTACCTTGTGAAAGCTATGCTTTCGTGAGCAGGACTGCCCTTTTGCTGATCCCAAACCGCAGTTTTCGATGTAAAAGGCCGCTCTATTTTATCCCAAAGGCGTTTTTATTCCTGCAAAAAAACGCTGCATGAAAGTCTCATCCACGCTCATGGGTGGTGCTTTTATTCCCACTGCTACACCGCAGGTGACGCTTGCCGCCACGGCAGTTTCCGTCCATCTCTTTCAGTCGGGGTGCGCAGGATCTGATGATAGAGGGCATGGCATTGCCAATGTCAAATGTAATGTTTTTGTAACCGACTTTTCTTGTTTTTGTCAGATAATAGATGTAACTTTGCAACGTGGCATAAACGCACCTCTATGTATGTGTAGGGGAGATGCCAAAAGAAAGAATAAAGTGATACGCTTATGAAAATTCTTGTTGTAGATGACGAGCAGGATATCTGCGAGATACTCCAGTATAACCTTGAGACTGAGGGGTATGAGGTGGATACTGCCAATTCGGCGGAGGAGGCTCTCCTTATGCCTCTGACTGATTATTCGCTTATTCTCCTTGACGTAATGATGGGGGAGATGTCGGGATTCCAGATGGCGAGACGGCTGAAGGAACGCGAGGAAACGGCTGCCATACCCATTATCTTCATCACGGCGTTGGACAGCGAGGACAATACGGTCAAGGGACTGAATATCGGTGCTGATGACTACATCGCCAAACCACTTATGATGAAAGAGGTAAAAGCGAGGGTGAAGGCGGTGCTCAGGAGGGTGACTGCTGCTCAGAGTAATGCTGCCAGGGCAGACCACGAGGACGACAACGAAGTGAAGTATGAGGGCATAGTCCTCAACCTTGACTCCAAGACGGCTATGCTGGACGGCGAGGAGCTGCTGCTGACCAAGCTGGAGTTTGAGATACTCACGCTCTTCCTGCGCCGACCCAACAGGGTGTTCGGACGAAACGACCTCCTGGAGCGGTGCTGGCCGCATGATGTGTATGTGCAGGACCGCACGGTGGACGTCAATATCACGCGGTTGAGGAAGAAAATCGGAAAGTACGGGAAACAAATCAAGACACGGGTAGGATATGGCTATTGCTTTGAGAGTTAGAGGGAAACGGCTCAAGTCATTCCAGATGAACCTCCTTGTCAGCGTAGGCGGAGTATTCCTGCTCTTCGCTGTATGCTTCAGCATATATCAGCACCATAGGGAGAAAGACTATAAGATTGACATACTGCATTCACGTCTCCAGATGTACAACTACGAGATGATGCAGTCGCTGGGGCATGATAGCCTGCTCAGCGAAAGGGCGTTCCGTGACTACGTCGAGAAACATGACGTCGAGGGACTGCGCGTGACCGTCATAGACAAGGCAGGACGCGTGCTCCTCGACAGTCATACCTCTAATGTGGATTCGCTCGGCAATCACCTCAGGCGCATGGAGATAAGGGATGCCCTGCTTAGGGGTAACGGATATGACATAAAGCGTATGTCGGAATCTACGCATGACACGTATTTCTATTCCGCCACACGCTTTGATGATGTGGTCATACGTGCCGCCGTGCCCTATTCCGCAGAGATATCAAGGTCGTTGCAGGCGGACAACACGTACATCTATTTCTCCGTATTCCTCACGTTGTTGCTCGGACTGATTCTGTATCTAAACACAAAGAGAATCAGTCGGCATATAGGCTACCTGCGCGAGTTTGCCGTAAAGGCAGAGAAGGGCGAGGAACTTGACCACGAACTGGAGCGGAGGCTGCCGGACGATGAACTGGGTGACATCAGCCATACCATCATCCAGCTCTATTGGAAACTGAGGCATTCGGAAGAAGAGAAGCTGCTCATCAAGCGGCAGCTGACGCAGAATGCGGCACATGAACTGAAGACTCCCGTGGCAAGCATTCACGGATACCTTGAGAGTATCATCGACAATCCCGATATGCAGCCTGAGAAACGCCGGCATTTCCTTGAGAGATGCTATGCGCAGAGCGAGAGAATGTCGCGGCTGCTCCTCGATATGAGTGCTTTGACAAAGCTTGACGAACTGGAGGACACTCCGCTCTCAAGCCGGCAGGACTATCATCCCATCGACGTTGTCAGCGTGATAAGGAACGTGCTCGACGATACGGCTCTGCAATTACAGGAGAAAGGTATGCAGACTGTGCTGCGATTGCCCTCCTCCGCCATTGTGACCGGTGACCAGAGTCTGCTGTACAGCATCTTCCGTAACCTGATAGACAATGCCCTCGCCTACGCTACGGGAGCCACACGCCTGAGCGTCAGTTGCGAGGAAGCGGAGAGGGATGGCAGGAAGTTCTTCGATTTCTCCGTCAGTGACAACGGCTCGGGGGTCTCGCCCGAACATCTGCAGCGTCTCTTTGAGCGTTTCTATCGCGTGGATAAGGGGCGCAGCCGCAAGCTCGGAGGTACGGGACTGGGACTCGCTATCGTAAAGAATGCCGTTGCAGCACATGGAGGAACTGCCGTAGCAGAAACCACCCCGGGAGGAGGATTGACCATAAGATTCTCCCTCGCAAGGGAATGACTCTCCCAACGACATCCGTACTGTTCCCGCAACAGTATCATTGCATTATGAATGTTTGTAGGTCAGTATGCGCTCCGACCCAGTCAGAGCGCATTTCTTATGCCGTATAATAATATATAAGGTGTCCTCCCCGCTTCCCCCCTGGTGCACTTCGACCATCTCGAAGTGAAAACACCCCAGCACCAGGCAAACATCCCCGCCCACCAATCCCGAGAAATCAAGGAAAAAAAAGCAACCCCCAAAGGCACAATCGCAATCGTTTGCAGTATATACCACACAAAAATCAAACCCTTTGTTTTCATACTTTTACCAAAATTACCTAATTTTGCAAACAACAAGTAAAACCTAAATTGAAAACAATGAAATTCTTACTTTCGTGCCTCACGGCACTACTCTTGTCTATGCAGCCCCTTGAACGCCTGCATGCACAAGGATGGGAATCGCATTACGACGGAGTGATGCTGCAAGGATTCTATTGGGATTCGTATAAGGAGACGCAGTGGAACAACCTTGAATCACAGGCTGACGAACTATCGCAATACTTCAAGCTGATATGGATTCCACAAAGCGGTTACTGCAACTCACTGAGTAACCAGATGGGATATACAGACATCTGGTGGCTCGACCATAAAAGTGCCTTTGGCACTGAGGCGCAGTTGCGTTCCATGATTAAAACCTTCAAGTCAAAAGGCTTGGGAACTATCGCTGATGTAGTCATCAACCATAAAAGCGGCAACCTCTCATGGACCGATTTTCCCGATGAAAAAGTCGTAGGACAGACGACGGGAAAAAACTATACCCTGACGTGGGGAAGCGACTGCTCACCGTATATCTGCAAGACTGACGAATGCGTCAAGGCAGGTTACAAGGCTACAGGAGCGGCTGACAGCGGACAGGATTTCAACGGTTCGCGCGACCTCGACCATTCCAACGCCACAGTGCAGCAGAACATAAAGACCTATCTCGACTTCCTACTCAACGACCTCGGCTACGCAGGCTTCCGTTACGACATGGTAAAGGGTTACGCCCCGAAATATACATCCATGTATAATCTTGCTGCCAAGCCGCAATTCTCCGTCGGAGAATGCTGGGACGGATATTCCACTGTCAGCGCATGGATTGAAGGAACAAAGGACTCCGAGGGCAATATACAGTCTGCTGCCTTCGACTTCCCGTTCCGTGACCTCCTGAAGCAGGCGATTGAAAACTCCAATTGGGCGGTACTCAGCGGAAATATGCTTGCCACCAACACCAAATATCAGCGATATGCCGTCACGTTCGTGGATAATCATGACACGGGTTCATCAGGTAAGGACGGCGCAAACCCACTGTATAAGGACGTGGAAGCAGCCAATGCACTCATGCTCGCCATGCCGGGAACACCGTGCGTGTTCCTCACTCACTGGCTCAGCTATAAGACAACGATAAAGAAACTCATCACGCTCCGTCGCCTTCTTGGCATACACAATCAGAGTACTATCGTCAGTCGGGGAGTATCCGGCAACGGTTATGCAGTCATGGTGCGAGGTGACAAGGGCGATGCTCTCGTAGCCATAGGTCCATCACCCTCCGTCTCTACGGCTGGATACAAGCTCGCGCTGCAAGGCACTGACTTCAGATACTACGTCAGCAGCGGCATAGACATCAGCAGTCTCGACAATATAAAGGATGAATCACAAGCCTCACGCATCCCATCCTTCTGCACCCTTGCACCGGGAGAGAAAGCCGTCTTCTTCGAAGCTCCTGCCACGTGGACGTCCGTCATCAAGTGCTGGTGCTGGAACAACAGCACCAACTATACGGGAGGTTCATGGCCAGGCGAAGCTTGTACTTACCTCGGACTTGCAGCCAACGGAAATAAGGTCTATAAATGGACTTACAAAGGCACTGCGAAATTTTCACCTACAGGAGTCATCTTCAGCAGTAACGGTAAGCCCCAGACGGCTGATTACCAGTATGTCAATGGCGCATATTACGATAGCTTCGGGAAAGTCGATGTAGTGACAGGAATTGACGACGTCACGACAGTACACACCCCGGCAGATTTTCCTGCATACAGCATCACTGGACAGAGGATAGGAAACAACTACCGAGGCATCATTATCCGTAATGGAAAGAAATATTTCTCAGGCAACTAACTATCATTCTGTAGAATAACACTAACCCTTTTCTCCTGTATTCCCACCCTTCTCCCATAGTTGTTCTAAGACTTGGGTGAAGAACATCCCTTTCATAAACTACAACAACCCCATAAAACCGAAATCCCATAAACCATGACCTACTTCGAAAGCACAGCCTACACAGAGTGCATCCACCGCCACGAGATACAGTCATTGCCTAAGACAAAGGCAGAAGAGTCACTTATCCTCAAGATAAAAGCACCACAACTGCGTCCCAACCAGTTCCTTGCCCTATGTGGCAACGTAGAGGAACTCGGCTCATGGCAGGAACGCAAGGCTCTCAAACTATACTATACTGGAGACAATGAATGGACGGCTATTCTCAATATCAGCAGGATAGCAGGCTATACCATAGAGATGAAGTTCCTCGTCTATGACCTTGACCCTAATGTACCCGTGATTTGGGAGGCAAGAATGAATCGCACTTTCCCAATACCGCAGTCTATAGACAACGCCAAGGAACCGATAATCCTTGAAGAAGCGCATTTTCCTATACCGGCTGACCGGCTCGCAGGAACTGCAATACCCGTCTTCTCATTACGCTCCGAGGGCAGTTTCGGAGTGGGAGATTTCGGAGACTTGAAGAAGATGATTGATTGGGTGGCACTTTCAGGACAACGCATATTGCAGGTATTACCTATCAATGACACCACGATAACCCACACGTGGACCGACTCTTATCCCTATTCCTCAATCAGCATCTTCGCCCTGCATCCGCAATATGCCGACTTGCGTCAGCTGCCTGCCATCAAGGACAAAGCGAAAAGAGAAGAATTTGAACTCCTCAGACAGGAACTCAATGTCCTCGACAAGATTGACTATGAGAGAGTAAACAATGCCAAGACGGAATACCTGCGCATCATATTCGCTCAGGAAGGAAAGGCTGTGCTCGCCTCCAATGACTTCAAGGAGTGGTTTAGGGATGAACAGCAGTGGCTTGTGCCATTCGCACAGTACTGCGTATTACGGGATAAATACGGCACAGCCAACTACACCCTCTGGAAGAATCACAACGTATGGAACGAAGATGACCGCAAGTCTCTTGTCAATCCCCGTACCAAGGCTTATGCGGAAGTGGCTTTCTATTACTACGTGCAGTATATCCTTGCGCAGCAGATGATTGATGCTCACGACTATGCACGTAAGCATAAGGTGGTGCTGAAGGGGGATATTCCTATCGGAGTAAACAGATATGGTTGCGACGCATGGATGGAACCACGCTATTTTAACCTCAACGGACAAGCGGGAGCACCGCCCGATGACTTCTCAGTAAACGGACAGAACTGGGGCTTTCCCACATACAACTGGGCGGAGATGCTCAGGGACGGATGCCAATGGTGGGTGAGACGATTCTCCAATATGGCGAAGTATTTTGACGCTTACCGCATCGACCACGTACTCGGATTCTTCCGTATATGGGAGATACCCACACATAGCGTTCACGGATTGCTCGGACAGTTCTCTCCTGCATTAGGTCTTACACGACAGGAGGTAGAACGCTACGGACTGAAATGGCAGGAAGATTTCTTCCTCAAACCTTTCATCACAGACTGGGTGCTCGACCGTATGTTCGGAGAAAAGGCACAGTATGTCAGAGACAACTTCGTCACGCCGTGGCACGATGACGTATATCTCATGCGTGAAGGCTTCAGGACGCAACGTGAGGTGGAGGCATATTTTGATGCAAAGGGAGAACTGTCACAGGACGACATCAGCCTCCGTGACGGTCTTTATTCACTCATCAGCAACGTTCTCTTCCTGCGAGACCATCGCAATCCCGACCTCTTCCATCCACGTATCTCAGCACAACTCGACACCTGTTACGAGACGCTGTGGGGACATGACAAGGCTTCTTTCAACGCATTGTACAACGATTATTTCTATCGCCGCAACAATCAGTTCTGGTATGAGGAGGCAATGAAGAAACTGCCATGTCTCGTCAAGGCTACAAGGATGCTGGTCTGCGCTGAGGACCTCGGTATGGTGCCAGACTGCGTGCCCTGGGTTATGGATCAGTTGAAAATTCTATCTCTCGAAATACAGTCTATGCCAAAGGACCCCAAGGTCACTTTCGGAATCCTGCAGAACAATCCTTTCCTTTCCGTATGCACCATATCAAGCCATGATACCGCCACGATGAGAATGTGGTGGGATGAGGATAGGGAGCGTACTCAGAAGTATTGGAACTGGTCACTCGGAAGAGGTGGAGAGGCTCCTCATCCCCTTTCAGCAGAGATAGCTACCGACATAGTGCGTAATCACCTCTATTCTCCATCCATGCTGTGCATACTTACTCTTCAGGACTGGATGGCTACAGATGAGGATATACGCCTTGCGGATGCCAACGCAGAACGTATCAACATCCCTGCCAACCCAAAACACTATTGGCGTTATCGTATGCACGTCACCCTTGAGCAACTGCTGACAGAAACAAAATTCAACGATTCTGTCCGTAATCTCATTCTCCTCACAAGGGGAGAGTAGCCACAACCCCCAACCAACGACCAATAACCCCCAACCCACAACCAATAACCCCCAACCAATAACAGGTGTTCTTCAATCAGATCGAAGAATAAAAACAAAAAAGAAAAAGAACATGAAAAAGACAATCCTACCCATACTGATCGCCCTCGCCATGACAACAGGCGCAAGAGCAGAGGAAACTGTAGCAAGTCCCGACGGAAAAATCCAGCTAACCTTTGATGTAGTGGCAGGAAAACCGACATATTCCGTAGCCTATTGCAGCAAGCCCGTCATCAAGCCTTCCCGCCTCGGACTGCAATTGGCAAAGGGAGGCGAAGACCTTATGGACGGATTTACGCAGACCAATGTGGAATGTACATCATTTGATGAGACGTGGACACCTGTATGGGGCGAGGAAAGCAGCATCCGAAATCATTACAATGAGCTTGCCGTGACTCTCGACCAAAAGAAGACGGACCGCCATATCATACTGAGATTTAGAGTCTTTGACGATGGAGTAGGCTTCAGATACGAGTTCCCGAGACAGAAAAACCTCGTCTATTTCACGCTGCGTGAGGAGAATACAGAGTTTGCCATGGCTGAGGACAATATGGCATGGTGGATACCTGGAGACTTCGACACGCAGGAATATTCATTCACCAAGTCACGTCTGTCAGAGATTCGCTCCCTCATGCCCGCTGTCGTCAATGCGCACAGCGACAACTCTTCATGGCAGACTTTTTCCGATACAGGCGTACAGACCTGTCTGCAGATGAAGACTCCAAGCGGCATCTACGTCGCATTGCATGAGGCTGCACTCGTGGATTATTCCTGCATGAGCCTTGATTACAACGATAAGACCATGACTTTTACATCCTTCCTCACACCCGACGCTGAGGGATATAAGGGTTATCTGCAGGCTCCCTGTCAGTCACCGTGGCGCACCGTACGCATCAGTGATACCGCTACAGGGCAGCTTGCCTCACGCCTCACGCTCAATCTCAATGAGCCTTGCAAGTTGGAAGATACTTCTTGGATCAAGCCTGTCAAGTATTGCGGAGTATGGTGGAATATGATTATTGGCAAGAATACATGGTCTTACACGGATGACCTGCCAAGTATAAATCTCGACCTCGATGATTATTCCAAGGTAAAACCTAACGGAAAGCATGGAGCAACCAACGAGGAAGTACGCAAATACATCGATTTTGCTGCTGCAAACGGACTTGACCAGGTACTTGTAGAGGGATGGAACATAGGTTGGGAGGACTGGTTCGGAAAACAAAAGGACTATGTCTTCGACTTTAAGACGCCTTATCCCGACTTCGATATCAAGGCTCTCAACGATTATGCGCATTCCAAGGGCGTAAGACTCATGATGCACCATGAGACTTCTTCCTCCGTACGCAACTATGAGCGACACCTTGATGAGGCTTACAAACTGATGCAACAATATGGATATAACTCTGTAAAATCTGGTTATGTGGGTAATATCGTGCCGCGAGGTGAGCACCATTACGGACAATATCTCGTCAATCACTACCTCTACGCTGTGAAGAAAGCAGCCGAATACCATATCATGGTCAACGGACATGAGGCTGTACGCCCTACGGGACTTTGTCGGACATATCCTAATCTCATTGGTAATGAGAGCGCAAAGGGAACGGAATACGAGGCTTTCGGAGGTTCATATCCTGCACATACCACCATTCTTCCGTTCACACGCCTTAACGGAGGACCGATGGACTACACGCCCGGAATACTCGAAACCGACTTCTCTACATGGAGTGACAACAAAAACAAGCTCAACACCACGCTGGCAGCGCAACTCGCTCTCTACGTGACAATGTACTCTCCGCTGCAGATGGCGGCTGATACTCCAGAGAACTACGCCAAGTATATGGATGCTTTCCAATTCATAAAGGATGTCGCAGTAGATTGGGATAAGTCCGTTTACCTCGAAGCAGAGCCGGGAGAGTATCTCACAGTGGCAAGAAAAGCAAAGGGAACTGACGACTGGTACGTAGGATGCAAGGCTAATGAGAATGGGCATCAGAGCATATTGAAGCTTGATTTCCTTGATAAAGGCAAGAAATACGAGGCTGTCATCTATGCCGACGCAAAGGATGCTTCATACGACAAGAACCCCAAGGCTTACACAATAAGCAGGAAGATAGTGAAGGCTGGACAGAAACTCTCAATGACTGCTGCCCCAGGTGGCGGATATGCCATCGCTATCAAGCCCATAGTGAAATCAGGTAAGGGTGGTTCTATAAATTAGCCTTGACATATTTCGTTTCTATTTTCGAGGTCAAAATGTAAGTGAGAGAGGGAGCAATGCGGGCATTGTGACCGAGCGAACTTACACTTTGAACCGAAAAGAGAACGAAAGATGGCAAGACGTTATATCCACTCTGAGAACAAATCTACGGTGGTAATTTTTAGAACCACCCGTAAATAATCTCTTTCTAAGTAATGAAACAGACTATCATCACATTAATGCTATCAGCTACATTACTTTCACCGCTTTCCGACACCCACGCACAGGGGTTAAAGGAACTTCCTTTCCCTGTAGGTCCTGTCACGGAGATGACTTATTCCGCTACCGCCACCCGCCTATCTCTTTGGAGTCCTGTAGCAGAAGAGGTAAGAGTCAATCTATATAACTCAGACCTTGGGGGAAAACCTGTTGAGGTCGTACCTTTGAAAAGAGGCAATGACGGCACGTGGAGCGTTAGATTGAAAGGGGACAGAAAAGGCATTTTCTACACTTTTCAGGTGAAGACGAATGGGAAATGGCTGGAAGAGACTCCGGGTATCTTCGCAAAGACCGTCGGAACTAACGGACAGCGTGCCATGATAATGAGTCTCAGTGATACCAATCCGGAGGGTTGGGACAAGGATAAGTCGCCTGAGATGAACGGTATTACTGACGTTGTGCTCTACGAAATGCACCATAGGGATTTCTCCGTGGATGCTTCTTCAGGGATAAAAAACAAGGGTAAGTTCCTCGCTCTCACGGAAAAGGGAACGCAAAACCCTAAAGGTTACTCCACGGGTATAGACCATCTCAGGGAACTTGGCGTAACCCACGTCCACCTTTTGCCCTCATACGACTTTGGCAGTATCGACGAACGTACGGGGAAAAGCGTCGGTGGAGGCGGAAGAGACCAGGTCACTTACTATAACTGGGGATACGACCCAGTCAATTATAACTGCCCTGAAGGTAGTTATTCTACCAACCCCTCCGACCCTGCAGCAAGGATAAAGGAGTTCAAGGAGATGGTGATGGCTATGCACAAAGCAGGGCTTCGCGTCGTGATGGACGTGGTGTATAATCACGTCTTCGACCTCGCACAGAGCAATTTCCAGAGAGTAGTGCCCGATTATTTCTTCCGTTGGCAGGATGAAAGCAAGGCGGAAGCAGGTAAATCTGTAGGAAAAATACCGGCAAATGGGTCGGGATGCGGCAACGAAACGGCTTCGGAAATGCCCATGATGCGAAAGTATATGGTCGAGAGTGTGCTCTATTGGATGAGGGAATACCACGTGGACGGTTTCCGCTTTGACCTTATGGGCATTCACGACATCGAGACAATGAACGCAATACGTGAGGCGGCACAGGCTGTTGACCCTAATGTTGTAATCTATGGTGAGGGCTGGGCGGCTTCTGCTCCTGCCTATCCTGAAGACAAACTCGCCATGAAAGCCAATACATCACGGCTTGGTGGCATTGCTGCCTTTGGCGATGAACTGCGTGACGGACTGCGTGGCAGTTGGAGTAACAATGATGAAGGCGCATTCCTCGTGGGCAATGCAGGAAATGAAGAGAGCGTGAAGTTTGGCATTGTCGGTGCTATTCAGCATCCGGGAGTGGATTATTCTAAGGTCAATTACAGCAAGGCTCCTTGGGCTTTGCAACCTACTCAGATGATAAGTTACGTCTCATGTCATGATGATATGTGCGTGGCTGACCGCCTGAAAGTCACTCTTCTCACCAAGAATAAGAAGAAAAACCTGACAGACGCACAGCTGTTGCAGCAACAGACTGCCCTGATGAAACTGGCGGAGACGGTCACCTTGACTTCTCAAGGAGTGCCTTTCATCTGGTGCGGGGATGAGATAATGCGTGACCGCAAGGGTGTACACAACTGTTATGCCTCACCTGACTCCATAAATGCTATCGACTGGAATGGGAAAACGGAGAATATTGACCTCTTTAATTATATAAAAGGTGTCATTTCCATTCGTAAGGCTCACCCGGCTTTCCGCATGGGATGTGCGGAAAGGGTAAGGGAAAACCTTGCGTTTATCCCTGTAAAGCAGAAGAATGTCGTTGCTTTTACGCTCAATGGCTCTGCTGTAGGGGACACGTGGAATGACATTGTCGTGGTATTCAATAGCAATTTGCGCCCTGTCTCCATTCCTGTAGAACAGGGTAACTACACCATTGTCGTGGAGAATGGCAAGGTAAATCTGGAGGGAATACGCTCTGCCAGACTGAAAACTGTAAAAGTCGCTCCACAAAGTGCCACTATTATGTTCAGATAAATTGTTGTTTAGTTGTTTAGTTGTTTAGTTGTTTGGTTGTTTAGTTGTTTGGTTGTTTCGTTGATGGCTTTCGGCTCAATTGCGAGGACAAACAACCACACAACTGCCAATCAAGCAACCAAACAACATAACAACTAAACAACCAAACAACTAAACAACCAAGCAACTATGAAAGGAAAACTTACTACGGCGATAGCCGTTCTCACCGCCATGACTGGCTTTGCTAAGGCTCCGCAGGTGAATGTCACGAAGATAGAACCGCAGGACTGGTTCGTGGGAATGAAGAACAAGCAACTGCAACTCATGGTTTCCGGACAGGGAATCTCGCAGGCTGACGTGAAGATTGACTATCCCGGAGTCACCATTGACTCCCTTGTCAAGCTCGATTCGCCAAACTATCTCTTTGTCTATCTCACCCTCAAGGATGCAAAGGCGGGCACAATGCCCGTGACTTTTTCTATCGGGAAGAAAAAGAAAGTGGTGAATTATCAGTTGAAAAGCCGTGAGATGAGGGGTGAGGAACGCTATGGCTTTACCAAGGCTGACGTGCTTTACATGCTCATGCCTGACCGTTTCGCACAGGGACATACGGATAATTCCAAGGTGAAAATGAAGACGCAGTATGCCGTCAATCGCATGGAGCCGTCGTTACGTCATGGCGGTGACCTTGAGGGAATACGCCAGCATCTTGACTATTTCAAGGATCTTGGCGTGACGGCTCTGTGGTTTACGCCTGTGTTGGAGAACGATTCGCCTGACAATAACGGGCAAAGCACATACCATGGATATGCCACTACGGACTATTACAGGGTGGATCCGCGTTTCGGAACCAACGAGGAATACAAGCGACTCATTGATGAAGCTCATGCGAAAGGATTGAAGGTGGTGATGGATATGATATTCAATCACTGCGGAATGGAGCACCCTTGGCTCAGTGACTTGCCCTCAAAGGACTGGCTTAACTCTCCCGACTGGCTGTTTGCTCCAAGAACTTCTGCCACAAAGACTGCCGAAGGACAATCTACTACCTACAATGGAGGGCTCAACGAACTCTACAAGCAGACCAGTTATAAGCTGACACCGACCGTTGATCCCTACGCTTCCAATCACGATTTGTCAGAGACTGTAGATGGTTGGTTCGTGCCTTCGATGCCTGATCTCAACCAGAGAAACCCTCATGTCATGACCTATCTCATACAGAACTCGAAGTGGTGGATAGAGACTGTTGGCATAGATGGTATCAGAATGGATACTTATCCATACGCTGATGCCGTGGGTATGGCAGCATGGATGAAAGAGATAAACGAGGAATATCCTAACTATAACGTTGTAGGAGAGTCGTGGGTGACGGAGCCTGCCTTTACTGCCGCACTGCAAAAGGACTCGAAAACCACTCCTACACCAAGGGGATATAAGGGTAAAGAGCCGTTTAACACTCACCTGAAAACCGTGATGGACTTCTCTTTCTTCGACCGTATCAATCAGGCAAAGAATGAGGAAACGGATGATTGGTGGAACGGAATGAACAGAATTTACAATGCTTTCGTGTATGATTATCTTTATCCTAACCCCTCAAGCGTTATGGCTTTCATTGAGAATCACGACACGGACAGATTCCTTGGTAATGGAAAAGACACTGACAAACTGAAGCAGGCTCTTGCTCTTCTGCTTACAATAAACCGCATTCCGCAGCTTTATTATGGCACGGAAATATTGATGAATGGCACAAAGCAAGTCACTGACGGGCATGTACGAGCTGATTTCCCTGGAGGATTTCCTGGAGATTTGCGCAATGCCTTTACGCAAGAGGGGCGCACTGCCGAGGAGAATGCCATGTATAACTGGCTGCGCACACTGCTTCATTGGCGTCAGAAGAGTGACGTAATCATCAAAGGTCAGCAGAAACATTATTGTCCGCAGTCGGGTGTTTACGTCATGTCGCATGAATATCGTGGTAAACACGTGATGCTTATACTCAACGGAACGTCAGAGCAAGCTACGTTCAAGGCTGATATTTATAAGGAAGATATTCCCGATGGTGCTATAGCACGCGATGTTATTACAGGAAAGACTATTGCAATATCCAAGGATTTTGACCTCAATCCTCGTGCTACAGTCCTTGTAGAATATTGATTTTGTTGTTTGGTTGTTTTGTTGTTTTGTTGTTTGGTAGTGAAATAATCGAATACTATCAACAAAACAACAAAACAACCAAACAACAAAACCACCAACCCCCACACTCGCTATTTTGTTGCCTGAACGACATTCATAACATAGTCACCCAATTTCTCGCACTCTGAGATGAAATCTACATAGAATACTCCGAGTTGGTAACTATATCGTCCAGAATTGACATCGTTTAGGTTCTGGTTCTTGAGTTGTGTGCGGTAATTGTTGAGTTCGTTCTCAATATTGATTGACTTGGTAATGTCTGATTTCGAAGAAGAAGGTATGTTAGAGACAATCATGTCAATGCGTTTCATCATCTCATTCAGGCTACTATTGACGAGTTGTAGCATTACAAACATGTGTTGTATCTGCTCCTCGGTGAATGTTTCCTTGCAGTGCATACGATAACGATTAATGGTTCGTGCGAGGTTATATACAGAATCGCCAATTGACTCGAGCTCTGAAATCTGTCGAAGCATCATTTGTATCTCTGTCTTGGATGCGAGTGAAAGCCTTCCTTCGCTGACCATATTCAGATAAGAGGCTATTTCTACCTCCATGTTATCAGTAATCTGCTCGTATTTTTCTATTCGTGAAAATAGTTTGTTGAATGCTACTTCATCGTTTAACTGGAGCAATTCTCCTATGAAACCAAACATTTTGTTGCATCGCTCTGCAAAGTTGTGAATCTCTTTCTGTGCCTCCACGATGCTAAGTTCTGCGGTAGAGAGGAGACCACCAG
This sequence comes from uncultured Prevotella sp., assembly GCA_945787895.1. GTDB lineage: Bacteria > Bacteroidota > Bacteroidia > Bacteroidales > Bacteroidaceae > Prevotella. The sequence goes on from CALZJQ010000007.1 coordinate 36,731, forward strand.
AGATAAACTTGAGCCTGTAGTCCTCATCTTGTTCCTTCATAGGGAGCACACGGCATACCAACTGCTCTATCTGCTTGACGAATCCGATAAGCAATAGGGTGTTGATGATATTAAAGGCTGTATGGAAAGCTGATAGTTTGAACAGGTCGTTGCCTCCTCCGAGGAATGCATCGGTGAACCAACTTACTGCGTTGCAGGCGGGATAGAATATGATAAGCACCACTACTACACCGAAAACATTGAAGAACATGTGGGCTAAAGCTGCTCTGCGTGCCTGGGTATTGGCTGTCAGCGAAGCCATGAACGCCGTTATCGTAGTTCCTATGTTTTGTCCCATGGCAAGGGCTGCTGCCTGTTCGAAGCCGAACCCTGGGATGTTCATGCCAAAGAGCATCAATGTAATAGCCATTGTAGCGGCAGAAGCCTGAACAATCATTGTCACTATTGCACCTACGAAGACAAAGAGAAGGATGGTAAAGAATGAGTCTTGTTCTACGTGTGACAACATTCCTGCTACCATATCGCCGATATTCATCGCCGTTGCAGCTTCTTGTAGGAAAGCAAGTCCCATGAAAAGGAATGAGAAGCCGAAGACAAACTCACCAACACTCTTTCTGCTTGATTTGTTGCTGAATAACAAGGGCATGCCAATTGCAAGCAAAGGGATGGCAAATGCAGAGATATTGACTTTGAATCCTACAGCAGAGATTATCCAAGCTGTCACCGTTGTTCCGATGTTGGCACCCATGATGACACCGATGGACTGTCCGAGAGTCATCAGACCAGCGTTTACGAAACTTACTACCATGACGGTAGTGGCTGATGATGACTGAATGAGAGCTGTGATAAGAATACCTGTCAGCACGCCCATCACGCGGTTTTTGGTCATTGCTGCAAGTATGCTGCGCAGCCTATCACCTGCAAACTTTTCAAGTCCTTCCGACATTGTCTTCATTCCGAAGAGGAAAAGAGCCAGAGAACCGATGAGGGAAAAGATGTTGATTATTAGTTCCATTAATTGTCTTGTTGTTTGGTTGTCTTGTTGTTTGGTTGTTTGGTTGTTTTGTTGTCTTGTTGTTTTGTTGTTTTGTTGTTTGGTTATTTCGTTGGTTGTCTTCGCAGGAGAGAAAAACTGTCAACAAAACCGCAAAACAACAAAACCGCAAAACAACAAAACCGCTAATCAACTAATTTTCTATAGCGGGGACGTTTTATCTCGTCAGTTCCGAGACGCATTGCCTTATTTATCTCATAGTCAGTGTATGAGCCTTCGAAGAAGAAAACGTTGCCATCGCCTTCAAATGCAAGTATATGGGTGCAGATACGGTCAAGGAACCATCGGTCGTGGCTAATAACGACGGCACAGCCTGCAAACTGCTCCAATCCTTCCTCCAAAGCACGAAGTGTGTTGACGTCAATATCGTTCGTTGGCTCGTCAAGGAGAAGCACGTTACCCTCTTCTTTCAATGCCATTGCGAGGTGGAGACGATTGCGTTCACCGCCTGATAGCACTCCACATTTCTTCTCTTGGTCGGCACCGGAGAAATTGAAACGTGAGAGATATGCACGTACATTGACATCCCTGCCACCCATTCGGATGAGTTCGTTGCCACCGCTTACCACGTCATAGACGCTCTTTTCTGGCAGTATATCCTTGTGTTGCTGATCTACATACGCCATTTTTACCGTTTCTCCACGCTCGAAGGTGCCGGCATCTGCTGTCTCCAGCCCCATGATGATGCGGAAAAGAGTAGTCTTTCCGGCCCCATTAGGACCAATGATACCTACGATACCATTAGGTGGAAGCATGAAGTTGAGGTTCTTAAAGAGTACTTTGTCACCGAAGGATTTGCATACATCGTGTGCCTCCAGCACCTTGTTGCCCAGTCGCGGACCGTTAGGAATAAAGATTTCGAGTTTCTCTTCCCGCTCTTTCTGTTCCTGATTGAGCATGGCATCGTATGCATTAAGACGTGCTTTGCCTTTAGCCTGACGTGCTTTTGGAGCCATACGCACCCATTCCAGCTCACGTTCCAGAGTCTTACGTCGCTTACTTGCCACCTTTTCTTCCTGCTCCATGCGCTTTGTCTTTTGTTCAAGCCATGAAGAATAGTTGCCTTTCCATGGGATGCCTTCGCCGCGGTCGAGTTCCAATATCCATTCGCTTACATCATCAAGGAAATAGCGGTCGTGTGTGACAGCGATGACAGTGCCTTCATATTGTTGCAGATGTTGTTCGAGCCAGTCGATAGATTCTGCATCAAGATGGTTGGTAGGCTCGTCAAGCAAGAGTACGTCAGGCTTTTGCAGCAGCAGACGACACAGAGCTACCCGGCGGCGTTCACCTCCGGAAAGCGTATCTACTTTCCAGTCGCCGGGAGGACAGTGCAGCGCATCCATCGCACGGTCGAGCTTAGAGTCGATGTTCCAGGCATCAGTTGCGTCAATGATGTCCTGCACTTCGCCTTGACGTTGGAAGAGCTTATCCATCTTATCTGGGTCTTCGTAGTATTCAGGAAGTCCGAATTTTTCGTTTATCTCATTATATTCATTTATGGCATCATAGATGTGTTGCACTCCTTCCATTACATTTTCCTTGACAGTCTTGTCGGGATTGAGCTTTGGATCTTGTTCCAAATAGCCTACTGTATAGCCAGGACTCCATATTACTTCTCCCTGAAACTTATCGTCAAGCCCTGCGATAATCTTCATGAGTGTTGACTTTCCGGCACCATTGAGACCTATGATGCCTATCTTTGCTCCGTAGAAGAAACTGAGGTAGATGTTTTTCAATACCTGTTTCTGATTTTGTGGGATGGTCTTGGACACTCCCACCATGGAAAAAATGATTTTCTTGTCGTCTGTTGTTGCCATGTGCTGTTTTTTTTTGTCGGTCGTTGGTTATAGGTGTTTTATTGTTGATTTGTAATGCGGTGCAGACCGATACTTTTCGATAAGCAAGACTATACTCACCGACATGAAATGACTGCAACCGAAGACCAAAAACTAAAAACTATTTTATTTTTCTCTGCAAAGATAAAGAATTTACATGAATTTTTTGTAATTTTGCCGAATATTTTACAAAAATAACCTAATATTTTTCTATAAATAGCAATGAGAATAGGATTTGATAACGATAAATACTGTCGTATTCAGTCGGAACATATCAGTGAACGCATAGCTCAATTTGATGGAAAACTATATCTTGAGCTTGGAGGAAAGCTCTTCGATGACCATCATGCGAGCCGTGTATTGCCTGGATTTCAACCAGACTCTAAACTGAGGATGTTCGCACAGTTGGCTGACAGCATAGAGATAGTCATTGTCATCAGTGCCGAAGACATTGAGCGCAATAAGATGCGTGGTGACCTTGGTATCACTTATGATGAAGATGTGCTACGTCTTCGCAGTGAGTTTCAGGGCAGAGGGTTCTTTGTAGGCTCTGTGGTTATAACTCATTATAATGGACAACCTTCTGCTGATGCTTATAGCAAGCGACTCAGTAATATGGGAATCAGGTCATATTTCCATTATCTCATTGACGGTTATCCTCATAATGTGAAACTCATAGCATCTGATGAGGGTTTTGGAAAGAATGATTACGTAGAGACGGAACGCCCTCTTGTTATCGTCACTGCTCCCGGTCCGGGTTCTGGTAAGATGGCAGTATGCCTCTCGCAACTATATAATGAAAATAAAAGAGGTGTAAGAGCCGGCTATGCCAAGTTTGAGACATTCCCTGTATGGAATCTTCCTCTTAAGCATCCTGTCAATATTGCCTACGAGGCTGCAACGGCTGATCTCAATGATATCAATATGATAGACCCTTTCCATTTTGATGCTTATGGCAAGGTGGCTATCAACTACAATCGCGACATTGAGATATTCCCTGTGCTTAATGCTCTCTTCGAAGGCATTTATGGCGAAAATCCATACAAGTCGCCTACCGATATGGGTGTCAATATGGTGGGCTTTTGCATTTCCGATGATGAGATATGCTGTCAGGCATCCAAGGAGGAGATTGTCAGACGCTACTATGATGCTACAAACAAACAGGCGGACGGAGCAAGCAATCAAGCTGAGATACAGAAGATACAACTGCTCTTTAATCAGGCAAAGATAACGACAGACACTCGCTGTTGTACTGTGGCTGCTAAGGAAAGGCAAAAGAACAGCGGACATACTTCTGCTGCAATAGAGCTAAGTGATGGAAATATTATATGTTCCAACTCGTCTGAGTTGCTCGGTTGCTCTGCGGCATTGCTTCTCAATGCTACAAAGTTTCTTGCAGGAATAGACCATGACCTCAAACTCATACCGCAGAGTATGATAGAGCCAATACAGAAGACAAAGATAGAATATCTCGGAGGGAAAAACCCCCGACTGCATACTGACGAGGTTCTCGTGGCTCTCTCTGTGCTCAGTGAGAATGATGATAATTGCAGAAAAGCTCTCGAACAGCTTCCTAATCTCAGAGGTTGTCAGGTGCATTCTACGGTGATGCTTAGCGAAGTAGATAGAAAAATCTTCAAGAAGCTCGGTATCGGTTTGTCATGTGAACCTGTAAGAAAGAAGTAGGGGGCTGAGGTTTCTATATACGAATCACATAGTTACTATTCAATATAAAAGAGAATAAGCAAAATGACTTACCAGACACTTCCTGTCCTTCTGCTTACAGGTTATTTAGGCAGTGGAAAGACAACATTGCTCAATAGGATTTTGTCTAATGAACGCGGGATAAAGTTCGCCGTTATCGTCAATGATATAGGTGAGGTCAACATAGATGCCGACCTAATACAGAAAGGTGGTATCGTAGATCAAAAGGATGACTCGCTTGTAGCATTGCAGAACGGATGTATTTGTTGTACGTTGAAGATGGACCTTGTGGAACAAATATCTGAGATTACGGCGATGCAGAAGTTTGATTACCTCGTCATAGAGGCGAGTGGTATATGCGAACCGCAACCTATTGCGCAAACTATATGTTCCATACCGCAGATGGAAAGCAAGTATTGGGAAAACGGAATGGCTCAGCTTGACTGTATTGTCAGTGTAGTAGATGCGTTGAGAATGCGTGATGAGTTTAATGGAGGACTTGATTTGCTCAATAGAAACCTGGATGAAGATGATATTGAGAATCTGGTCATTCAGCAAATAGAGTTCTGCAACATTGTTCTTCTCAACAAAGCATCTGAGGTCACTAAGGAGGAACTGGGGCGTGTGCGTGAAATTGTGCGTGCGCTAAATGCCAATGCTGAGATAATAGAGTGTGATTACGGCAATGTAGAGCTTACGAAACTACTCAATACCAATAAGTTTGATTTCAATGCCACTGCTGCTTCCGCTACATGGGTAAAGGAAGTGGAGAAGCATCTTGACGAGATTGGTCACGATGACGATGATGATGAACATGAGGAGGAAGAGCATCATCACCACCATCATGACCATCCCGAAGGATGTACTTGCGGACATTGCCACGATGAGGAACATCATGAGCATCATCATCACGACCACCCCGAAGGATGTACTTGCGGACATTGTCATCATAATGAAGAGACGGGTGAGGCTGAAGAGTATGGCATTGGTACATACGTATATATTGCTCGTCGTCCGATGAATATCAATCTGTTTGATGATTTTTTAGCTCGCAGATGGCCCAAGAATGTAATTCGTGCGAAAGGAATATGCTATTTTGCTGACGAGACGCATATATGCTATGTATTCGAGCAGGCAGGCAAGCAGGTAAGTCTCAGAAATGCAGGACAATGGTATGCCACGATGCCGGAAGAAGAGTTACGCCAGTTTGTCGAACAGAACCCTGATGTACTACTGCGTGACTGGGATGACGTGTATGGCGACCGTATGCAGAAACTTGTCTTTATCGGACAACATCTCGACAGAAAAGCAATAAAGGCAGAGCTTGATGCCTGCCTTATTGACCTCAAGAGCCTGTGATTGTCACAGGTGTCAGGATTTCTTAAAAAAGCTTATAATAAAGAGTTCACCCACGAATAATTCTGATTTTTACTAAAAAAACTGACAAAATATCGACAAATATTTTGTCAGTTGTTTTTTTTCTTGTAACTTTGCGCAAAACTAACTACATTCTACCTTTTTTTTACACTGCTATTGTCAAACGACAATCAATCTATTAATTATAATTATTCACTAAACAAACATTTTCACGACATGAAGAAAATCTTTACTCTTCTATCTCTTGTGATGCTGATGTTTGCTGTCAATGCTAATGCGCAGGACCGCAAGACATGGGACTTCACAAAGGGTGTCAGCGATGAGACGCGTGAACTTCTCATTGCGGACAAAACTAATTGGACTTCTAACGGTGATCCAATCTCAAATTGGACTACCAACGTCAAGTTCACCGGTGAACTGACTGCCGGCGACGTAGTCATCAAGGAGTTTGCCGGACTTAAGTTCGGAGACTTCGGTGCTACCAATGCATTGATGTACTTTGGCAACAAACTGAGAGTTCAAAAACCGGCTTCCATCAAACTTCCTGTACTCAAGGCAGGACAGCAGATTACCATCAAGGCGCAGTCTGCAAATAGCACAGCCACAGACAGAGGCTTCTCCATCACTAACGCCTGTGACGCTGAGGGTTACTCATCCTTTACGGTGCTCGGAGGAAAAGCTGAGGGTGCTCCCGACGGCGGTCTCTATACCATCGTGGTAAACGTTGTGTCTGACGGCGAAGTGATGATTTCTACAGGTCTGTCCAGTGACCCCAAGTCTGGCATTGAGTTCCTCTCTTTCGTCATCGACGAGGGCGACAAGAACATCAAGAAGTGGGACTTCTCCGCTTTCTCCGCCGCTACAGTAGAGCAGGTTTGCGGTGCTGCTGACTGGACAACTTCAGAGTCCGCTACCAAGAACTACATCACAGGCAACGAAATCCGCTGGATTAATGAGCCAAAGCTCGATGCCAACGGCGACCTCACCGCAGGAAACGCTGCCATCAAGGAACTTATGGGACTCGGACATGATGGTCTCGCACAGTACAGCCTCGGTCTTGCATTCAACTATGCACAGACTCTCGACGGCAATAACTGGGGTCCTTACCACGGAGGTTCATACATTTGGGTTATGGGAACAGCGACAAAGATTATCGTACCTAACGTAAAGGCTGGTTCAGAACTCAAGCTCGGCGTTGAGACTCACAAGCTCATCCCCACAGGAACTTCTGACGCTCGAGGCTTCAAGCTCATTGTTAATGGTACTGTAATAGAAGCACAGACTACTACAGACTTCGCAGAAATGGTTTATGCTATTCCTGAAGGCGATGATGAATACGTGGATGTGCAAATCGTTGCCACCAAAGGATGTCACCTTTATTATATAGAGGCTGAGGTAAAGGACGAAGCATTCGTTGACAAGAACATCGTTCTCGGTAACCCGTCTTACTCTATTGCTGAGGGCGCAAAGATTAATACTCTGGCAGAAAGCCTCGTAATCACTTTCCCAAAGAAAAAGAACATCGAAGCTGGCACGGAAGTTACCATTGAGGGAACATTTGCTTCTACAGGCGAGAACGGCGAAACTGTTCCTGTAACACTCGTCGGTACCATCGATGGCGGAGTATCTTTAGTATTCGGAGAGTATCTCCCTCTTGAGGAAAACCAAAGCTATAAGTTCTCTATCTCAAGCATAGAAGTAACAGGCTACGAAGAACTCTACACCGAAGCAGCAGAGGGCGAGGAATTGTTCCCATTGACTTTCGTGACAGCAGGTCCTGGTATCGACACTCCACGTGAGTGGCAGTTCACTCTGACACAGGAGACAGCGGAGCAGATTGCACAGTCAATAGACGCAGGCAACTCTAAGTGGTCAGCTTCTTCTAAGGGACGTTATTGCGTTACTTCAGGGTTCACAAACGCTCCTCTCACATTCGAGGGCACTACACCAATTCCAAACACCGATGGTCTTCTCTTCTCCATGAGCAACGGTAAAGACATTCTTCTCGGCACTCCTGCACACACTGGCGTAGGCGGAGCTGCAAACAGTGGTGGTAACAACAACTACATCCAGCTCGGTGGAGGTTCTCCTGAACTTATCATCCCTGAGTGTTCAAAGGGTGATGAGGTTACTATCAAGGCTGTCTGGTCAACAAAGAACAATGGTACAATAACAATCGAAAACGGTAAGTGTGGCGATAGCAATGTAATTACTCTCACAGGTTCAGATGCCGACTATACCATTGTTGTGGAGAATCATGGCGATCTTATTCTCAAGAGCAAGAATACTAAATATAAGTCTATCAGCATCTTCCCTGCTACAATGGAAAAGGTGGACATTCAGTACACCGTCAATGCCGCTACAGAAGACTGCACCGTGCTCAAGAAACTTGCTGAAGGCGAAGGTCAAACCAACGATAAGGTATCAGTAGCATTCCCATTCTACCTCATGGATGCAGAGGGCAATCTCTACACCAAGGGTGTAAAAGGTACTGCTTTCCAGACATCTGTAGTTCTCGAAACAGGCGTTAATGATTATCCGCTCACCTACAAGCAGACCACTCTCGATGGCATGACAAAGGCTGTGTTCTGCTCTGAGGCAGAAGAACTCAAAGGTTCCGTAATGGAGTGCACTCCTGCCAACGCTGATGTACGCGCATCTAACCAGAAGGTTGCTTACGCCGTAGCTGACGTAGAACTATGCACTCTCCCTGCCGGAACCTACAAGATTAAGGCTATGATTTGGGATGCTGTCAAGGGAGGCGGCTCTACCGTGATGAAGTTCAAGGCTGGCGAGCAGGCAATAGACATGACTTCTGCAGGCGATAACATGTCAGAAGTTATCTCAGAGGCATTCACACTCGATGCTGATACCAAGCTCGTATGGGTAGCTGACGCTAACTATGCAGAGGGCTATGCCCTTGATGCTATCGTAGTATTCGGATATGACGAGACTCTTTCCGGCATCACAGACATCACAACCGCTGCAAAGGCAAAGGTTGCAAAGAAGCTGGAGAACGGTCAAATCATCATTATCAAGGACAATGTCAAGTACAATGCTGCTGGTGTTCAGGTGAAGTAATAGGACAAAACCCGCACTAAGCGGAATATACGGAAAGAGGATGCATCGCTATGTCGGTGCATCCTCTTTTTTAAGGTGGGTTCTATTAATTATTCACACATATCTGATTTTTTAGAAGTGTTCATCAATTTCATAGTCCCACCGTCAAAGATGTTAGTTATGTAGGTTTGACGTTTTGTCATCTTTTGGTT
>CALZJQ010000008.1 GCA_945787895.1 uncultured Prevotella sp.
TTTTAAGCAGGGATAATCCAGTGCGTTTTTAGTACCACAAACTGGACACCCTAAATAAAAATAGAAGTAAGCGCTGGAACGCCAGATATTACCAAATTTACCACAAAAGCACGTAATGAAGCAGAGAGGGCAGAACGCGCAGATTCGGTTTTCAATGTTCTGCTAAAAAATGGATCTATTATTCTCACAGACCCATTGCCTATAGTTAGTAAATTGGAGGAATCGCATGGGCTCTTAATTGAGATTCCTTTGCCCTCACTGCCTTTCGGATTCCTCATAAGGTTGAGACCAATAATTGAGTATAGTGTCTCTATTATTGGAAGTGGAGAAGTCGTATTATGGTTTTCCAATTCAGTGGTAGAAACAACTATCTCCAATGGGGAAAAAATAGAAAAAGAACCGCAGCAACTCAAGTCCCCTTCCCCTGAAGTGTCAAGCTCGATAGTAGGAAAAGCCAGTTTCACAGCCGGGGCTGAGCTTTTTCTTGGCTTTGGAAAAAAAATACTTGGAGCGCTTGAGCCATCTGCTATCGGATTGGGCGTAGCAGCCTCATTTGAAGTAAATGCAGAAGCGGAAGCAAATTTTGCCTGGGATTGGGGATGCCTCGACGGCTCCCTCGATTGTGGGGTTACTATTACAGCAGATGCTACGGTCGGTGCCAAGGCATTGGGTGGAAGATGGGGCGAATACGACTTCTTGACTAAAGAGTTCAGGGTATGGGATGGACCCAGTTGGAAATTCTATCCTTCTGTTAGTGTGAATGATGATATTCCAATTGTTTACCACGAAAACGCTGACGAAAAGTACAAAGAAATCAAAGTTACTTATACATACAAAAATCTCGGATTCTTTGCTTCTTTTACGAAAAGTTATTTTCATCCCCGCCTTAGGATATACCGCGGAACAGATCTTTACGGCAATGAATCATATATAGATCTCGAACCAGACAACAAACCGTCTCATGTAGAGAAAGGCGAACCATACACCTTTACATACAAGACTATTGAGATAGATCAGGATTTTACGGTCGTTCCATTGCTATACTATGAGAAAGGGGTTAACCACTCCACCTTTTTTACTGACAATGTACGATATTTAGATAAAAATAGAAAGCCGATAGTTCAGTTTTATCATTCTGATGATAGAAGCGTAAAGGGAGATAGAACGGTTTATCTGTATAAGACAGTAAAATTGAAGGATGACGACCCTTTATATCAGCAGAATGCAATTCAATCCGGACTAACTTTGTATGCTTATGACTTTTGCTTACCTTTCCGTATCCACAATGCTACAAACATGGCGGATTACTGGTCGGATTTTGGAATTAAATATATGGTCTATCTTGATAATATTGCGGAAGGCAGATACCAAAGTTTGTTCAATAAGATTAAAAAGAGCAAACCATATGCACCGCATTTCACAGTAGTCACAGACAAGTACTTTAATTACTCATCACGTAATTATGTTAAGGCACAGCTCTACTATGTAAATAAAGATGACCCCAAAAAAGAAAAACACTATTTCAATGAGATAGGTGACTGGATGTTCTGCTGGAGCAAATATTTAGATTCTGACTATGAATTGGGAGATGCTGATGTACTATTGTATGATAGAGCAAAATTCATGTTCTATGAAGATAAAAGAGAAACCTGGGATTGGGAAGAAGAATTCTCAAAAGATGATTTTTTGACAATTAATTATAAGAGCAAATAGTAATTTTGTGGATAGTTGTTGGTTGTTGGTTGCGTTGGTTCTTGAGATATTTCAAGACATCAATGCATTATTAACCCACAACCAATAACTCACAATCAGGTAATACAACCCACAACCATGTCCCCTCATCACCTTATCCTGCCACTATTCCTGCATTTCTCCTCCGTGCAAGCGATGGAGAGCCAAGCAACGTCGGTCAGCGGGACGGACGTTCACACGTCTCCGTCGTTCATGACAACGGCGTACTCTCAGGAAGACACTCCCCACCCCGACTTTGAGATAAAAGAGAGGATGCACGACTTCGGGAAAGTGAATGCAAAGAAGAGTCACACCTTTTACATCACCAATACGGGGAATGCACCGCTCGTAATCAAGCACGTGGCAACGGGATGCGGATGCACTACCACAGACTATACAAAGTCGCCCATATTGCCGGGAAAGAAAGGAAAGATAACGGTATCATTCAATCCTGAGACACAGAGAGCAGGAGCATTCAGAAAGTCGGTCACCATATACACCAACTCGCCAAAGGACTACACTCGCGTGTTCATCAAAGGAGAGGTGGTTAGATGATTTGGTTTGGGGTTGTGTTTTTTTTTGTTTTCTGTTTCTGTTTTCATCGTTTTGCCAGATTGAGCTTTCTTGAGCGTGAGACTTTTGTCAGCCATCCGCCTTTTCTGATGGCAACAGGCAGTGGCTTTTGGGATTATTCTTTTTTATCCGCAGTCACTGCCCCGAGTAGGACAAAATGAATATCATTGATATTGCACGACGAAAGCGTTGATATTACAACGCAAAAGCGTTGAGATTGACATGTAAAAGCAATGCTTTTGCCATGTAATCTCAACGCTTTTTTTATGTGTCTGTATGTCAGTCTGTTGCAAAACAACAGACAGCGGTGGCGGAATAGGACAAAATGGACATTTGCCGTTTCCTGCTCCTGTATTGCCTGACTGTTCCCGACAGTCAGCAGGAGCTCTGCGTCAGCTGCTTACTTTAGTCCGGCTACCTGTGTTGCCATAGCGTTGGCAGGGTCGATAGCAAGAATCTTGTTGGCGAAATCCTTTGATGTAGGGATGTCATCCTTTATCTTGAGGAAATACACCATGTTGTATGTGTAAGCCTCTACGAGCTGGCGGTTGTCAGAATCATCCTTCTGTTCGAGAGCAGAAATAAGCTCGATGAGCTTGTCGTAATGTGGCTTTGCCATACCAGCCTTGTCTTCTGGGTCGAGGATAAAGGCCAGCTTTGCACGCTGTGCGGTAACGCTCTGAGCGAAGTTAGGGAACTCCTCTGCTATCTGACCGAAGATATTGTCAGTATTCTTCACAGCCTCCGCTTTCTGCTCGGGAGTGATATTGTCTTCGAGAGCCATTGAGCGATAGATGAGTGCAAGACCATTCTTTACGTTGGCAGTAACATTCTGCTGACCTTCCATGTACTTTTTGTAATAAGCGATAGCATTGTCATAGTCGCTCATTGACTTATATACGTCGGAAAGGTTCTTGTAAGAAGAAACCTTGTCGGCAGCGTCGATGTTCTCATCCTCCACTATCTTCTTGAAGATGGCGATGGCCTCATCGTTCTTCTTCAGTTTCTGCAGGGCAGTACCGTAGTTGATGTAGTCAAGGTAAGAATACTTTGCAGAGTCTGAAGCATTGAAGAGACGATCTGCATATACAAGTGCTTCCTCGTACTTCTCAAGGTTCACGTTGTTGAGCATGCTGAGACGGTTGAGTGAAGCATAGCGAGGGAACTTGTCGTTGCCGAAAGAAGATACTTTGAGTGACTCGTCATACTTCTGCTTGAGGAAGAGAAGCATGGAATAGTCTGTCAGCTCGTAGTTCTTCATCTTGTCGAGAGACACCTTTGAGTAATAACCTATTGCAGCGTCGGCATTGCCAGCACGTGACTGTATCTCAGCAGCAATGAGGTCAACAGGGTAAGTAGGGTCTATGCTGCGGAGCTGCTCAAGTTTTGCTATTGAACCGGCAGGGTCGGTCTTGCTGTTGATTTGCGCATAGCGGCGATAGCCTTCTGGATCCTTTGGGTCAAAGTAGTTAGCCTGTTCGAACCATGATGAAGCCTGACCTCCATCGTCTTTAAGAACGCAGATGTCACCTTTCAGCACGTAGCCTACTGCGAGATTCTTGTTAGCCTTGATGGCAAGGTCTGCGTAAAGGTCTGCTTGCTCAAAGTTCTTTACACCGAGATAAGCACGGCCGATAGCTGCCAATGCCTGTGCATCCTTTTTTACAGCCTTGCTGAGGTTCTTTACTTGCTTGTCTGCATCAGCAGCTTTGCTGTTGATAATCTCTGCTGCCTGAGCCACAACGGGGTTGTCACTCTGGGCCATTACAGGAGCGCTGATGACTGTCATCATGGCTCCAACTAAAAAGTATTTCAATGTTTTCATAATGTCTTTTTTCTTTTCAAATGAATGATGCCTTACCGGCAATTTCTCCGAGATAGCATTCTCTATGTCTTTTAGACGCATTGCGCCCGGGATATGTTGCATCCAGGATGTTAATATTTTTTTATGCGAAGGGAATATTGACTGCTATTGACTTGTTTTTCGGAAAAAACAAACACTTAGTCAGATACGTGTACCTCCCTGATACTTATGTTTCCGTATGCTGGAAGCAGTCCAGCCTTGAAGAGAATCATTTGTCCCTTTGGGGATATAATGAACTGCGCAAAGCCGTATGGTAGTCCGTATCGTCCGCGCTCATCGTTGAGCAGAGCCCAGATACGGCGGATGAATGGATATTTGTCGTTATAGATATATCCCTGATATGGCTTATATGAGTTCTTCCATGTAGCAGGGTCGAGTTTCGCTATGCGGAGTACTCGAATGGCTTTGTTCCACGTAAGGTTGGTGGAGTCACGTTTGTCGTTGAGCCAGTTGCTGCCGATGATGCCGATAGCACCCGGAGTCTCTTCTACGTAAGATATTACATCAGCCGTCTTCTTCGTTGCAAAGACGTTGGGACTGGTAATTGGCTTTCCCCCGAGAATGGAGTCCTCTACGTAGTGTACCGTGCTTGAGGTTTTGTTGTCGAAGGCAACGATGATTTCTCCGCGTGGCTTGCTTGCAGGATTTATCTGCGACCATTCTGTATATTCTCCGGTAAGGATTTTCTTTACTGTGTTGACCGAAAGACAGGAGTCTGTGTTGTTTTTGTTGGCAATAAGCGCCAAACCGTCATAACCCATAAAAATGGAAATGGGAAATCTGTCCCGCTTCTTGAGGTTCTCCCTTTCAGAGGTCTTGAAATCGCGGGCTGTTATCATCAGAAGGAGTTTGTCGTCAAGAAGGAGATTCATGCCTTCTGACTCGCTCATGTACTTGGGAGTGACTTTAGCGTTGCGGTAGATGGAATGGAATACATCCATTTCCTCGTCAATAATTGGAGCAAAACTCTCATCCGCACCAAATGTGATATTTCCTGAAGAGTATGTATCAGTGCGCGCATTAGGGTCTTTCTTTTTGTCAGAGCAGGAAGACAACAAGCCTAATGTGAGCATTGAGACTACGAGTGTGAGGGATATTAGAGTGGTTCGCTTCATTATCGTTATGAAATAAATCGGGTATCTATTATGTAGATGGATAAACAGGAGATAGAGATGTCGTAAATATCTCTTGCGTCCCCTCCTAAAAAATAACTTGGGTTCCCTCCTCTATGGGAGAGAGGGAACCCAAGGACTATTCTATCTAATCCTACACTGGGTAAGATATTAGTTTACGTATTACTGAAGGCGGAATGTAACAGGGAGAGTGTATTTTACACGTACTGCTGAGCCATTCTGCTTACCTGGTATCCACTTAGGCATAGAGCTAACCACGCGAACGGCTTCCTTATCAAGGGAAGGATCGACAGATTTTGCTACGCGAACATCTGTTACGCTACCGTCTCTTTCTACGACGAAGGTACAGATTACACGTCCCTGAATACCATTTTCTTCAGCCACGACAGGATATTTGATGTTCTTGGAAAGATATTGCATGAGTGCACCGTTTCCACCAGGATAAGAAGGCATCTGTTCTACAACGTCGAACACCTTGTTTTCTTCCTCCTTTGGCTTTACAGGCTCTGTAGCAATTACTTCCTTAGCCTTGAGGACTTCACCATTCTCGTCGTTACCTACTACGTTGGCAAAACCAACGGCAACCTTAGAGTCCATGATTTCGTCCTGAGTCTTCAGTTCGTCCTCCTCCTTTACTTCATCGTCTTTCTTGATGACAGGAGCAGTGAACTTAACAGAACTCTTTACCTTTTCAACAACTTTTTCTACTTCCTGTTGCTTTACAATTTCCTTACGCTCTACTTTTGCTTCCTTCTTCTCTTGCTTGAGAGCAGAGAGCTCGGTCACCTGATCATGCACCTGATGAGCCTTCTGGTATTCATCATAAGCATTCTTGGCTACCATATATACCATGACGCAAGCGAACATGATAAGAACAGCAATGATTGCAGATACGTTTCTGCGACCAGTCTGGCGACGTAGTACGTAAGCACCGTATTCTTTGTTACGGTTTTCGAACATTAAGTCCGACCATTGATTGTCAATAAGATCTATTTGTGACATTTTCTTTTCCTTTCTTAAGTTAAAGTTACATTACTAATAGACTTACTCCTTGACCTTAGCCTCTTCGAGAAGCTTCTTGTCCTGGTCGTTGATTTTATCTATCACATACTTGTTAATAGAGCATATCTGCATCTCATCGAGAGCATCAACAAGGTTGAGATAAGAAGAGTTATCTGTAGCCTTGATGATTACGGTCATTGTCTGAATCTTGTTGCCATCACCGTTGAGGTCACCATTTTTGATTGCCTTCAGACGCTCGTCGTACTTGGCTTGTGGCATATCAGGATTAGCATGTCTCTCCTGGTCAAGCTTTGCCTTTGCAGTCATGATGTCAAGTACTGGCTGTGTGCCATCCTCGGTAACGTGACTGATAAGCACCTTGCGGATACCATCCTTGCCCCAGGTAGTCTTCTGGAGACAGGTCGGGTCATCATACTTAGGCAAACCCTTTACGTAGTAAATCTGGTTGTCTGCAGTGACGAACATTGTGATGGTATATGATGCCTTGGTAACAGACTTGTCCTGATCTTGCAGGTTTTCATCGTTGGTAGGCATAGAGAGCTCCATGGTCTGAGGCTTAGCCAATGTAGTACAGAGCATGAAGAATGTGATAAGCAACATCATCATGTCCACCATAGGGGTGAAATCCACACGAGTCTGTTGTTTCTTCTGTCTTTGTTTCTTTTCTTTAGCCATGCCTTAATCCTCCTCAGTTTTCAAGTTGGTGATAAGATAATAACGGTTCTCGTTAATATCCTGCAACTCACTCATTACACGCTTGATGATTTTATAAGGAGTGTCAGAGTCTGCCTTAATGGCAACTTTGATGTCGCCATTGGCAGCGCGTGCTGCCTTTACCCATGTCTGGAACTCACTTATTCCTCCATCAATACTATCCAATGGAATACCGAGAGTAGCGAGGTGCTTTCCGCGCTCGAGGTCAGGGATTTGCAGGTATTTCTCAAGGTCTTGCATTGGTGCACCGAACATTGGGTCGGCTACGAATGCACCTTTATACTTTGAGAGATCCAATCCATACTGACTTGTTACGTCATCGAAAGCTGCCGCAAGCTGAAACTGGTTATCCATACTCATGAATACCTTGCCTTCTTTATCGACAAGAATACTCAGTACATCTTTCTCTGGCACCTTGATTTCAGACACTGATGATGGTGTTACCACCTTTACTGGCTCTGGCTTCGTAAATGTTGAGGTCAACATGAAGAAACAGAGCAACAGCACCATCACGTCTGACATAGGCGTCATGTCAATCCAGATGTCTTGTTTCTTAAGTTTTACTTTACCCATAGCGATAAAAGATTTAAAGGGTTAGTAAAAACTTAAGCCTCGTCGTGGTTTGCCTCGTAAGTCTGAGCGATAGTGTAACCAACCTCGTCGAGAGCGTATGTGAGCTTGTCGATACGGTTAGAGAAGAAGTTGTAAGATACTACAGCGAGCCAAGAGGTCAAGATACCGAGAGCAGTGTTGATAAGAGCCTCAGAGATACCTGTTGAAAGGGCTACAGAGTCACCGCCACCACCAGATGCAAGAGCTGCGAATGACTTGATCATACCCGTTACCGTACCGAACAGAGCGGTAAGAGTACCAAGTGTTACGAGAGTAGCGAGGATAGGCATGTTCATCTGAAGGGTTGGCATCTCGAGCTGAACTGCTTCTTCGTGAGCCTGCTGAATCTTTGCAATCTTCTGTGCCTTCTTGATACCTTCAGCCTTCTCCATCTCTTCATAAGCTGAGAGAGAAGCACCTACTACGTTAGCGATAGTACCACGCTGCTTAGCGCAGAGGTTCTTTGCCTCAACGAAATCGTTCTTTGCGAGAGCTGCCTTGATAGCGATGACAAACTTTGTAGTAGCCATCTTACCGAAAGCTGTGCGCTGAGCGAGGTAACGCTCTACTGAAAGACACAATACGGTGAGCATCAATGTGATGAGGACAGGAACGACGATACCGCCCTTATAGATGGTACCGAGCATGTTACCATTGAGAACTTCTCCTTCTGGGTCGCCGCCAACAAAGTTAGCTGGGTTACCGAGAACGAACTTGAAGATACATACTGCAACAATAAACATTGCTGCGATGATCCAAACTGCATTACGAACGCCCTGGAAGCCTGCAGACTTCTTTTTCTGGGCTGGCTTTTGTGTAGCTGCCATAATTTTGATTGATTTTTAGTTATTAATAATTTGAGTTAATTAATTGTACTTTAATAGGTAGTAAATCAGCTAATAGATGTGTTTTTAAGGTTATTTTTATGCTATAAATCAGCTTTTCAATCGCAAAGATAAGCATTTCTGCCGAACTATCGCATCGATTAATAACTTTTAACACAACTTTTTTATATTTCTCTGTGCAGAGAGCCTGCAAAAGGGTAGTGGAATGGCATATTTGCAGGTGTTCCCGCCTGTCATTCCAGTCGCCTTATTTCAGTTTTGCAAGGCATTCCCCGATGCGGCGCATAGCCTCTCGGATGTTGTCGTCGCTTGTCGCATAGCTCATGCGGAAACATTCGGGATCTCCGAATGCGTCACCGCCCACGGTGGCTACGTGTCCCTCTTCGAGGAGGTACATTGCGAGGTCGGTGGAGTTGTTTATCGTGCGGTCTCCGCAGCTCTTGCCATAGAAACTCGTACATTTAGGGAAGAGATAGAAGGCTCCCTGAGGTACGTTCACTTCGAGACCCGGAATCTGCTTTGCAAGTTCCACGATGAGGTTGCGGCGTCTTTCAAAGGCAGAGCGCATTTCTTCCACGCAGTCCTGCGACATCGTGTAGGCAGCTTCCGCCGCTTTCTGGCTTACGGAGCAAGGACCTGAGGTATATTGTCCCTGGAGCTTGTTGCATCCCTTGACAATCCATTCCGGACCTGCCATGTAGCCTATGCGCCATCCTGTCATGGCATAAGCCTTGCTGACACCGTTGATTATTATGGTCTGTTCCTTCATTCCCGGGAACTGTGCTATGCTTTCGTGCTTGCCGACGTAGTTGATGTGCTCGTATATCTCGTCAGCGAGGACATACACCTCCGGGTGCTTTACGAGGACATCGGCCAGTCCCTTGAGTTCCTCCTTGCTATATACGCTTCCCGTAGGGTTGCTTGGAGAGCAGAGGATGAGCATTCGGGTCTTGGGGGTGATGGCAGCCTCGAGCTGTTCCGGCGTTATCTTGAAGTCCTGCTCAAAGCCTGCGGGGATGTGGACGGGCGTGCCGCCTGCAAGGAGAGCCATCTGAGGATAGCTTACCCAGTATGGTGCAGGGATGATAACCTCGTCACCTTCATTCACGAGAGCCATGACGGCATTGCATACAGCCTGCTTTGCGCCGTTGCTGACAAGAATCTCTGACATGGAATAATCAAGTCCGTTCTCGCGTTTCAGTTTTTCCACGATAGCCTTGCGGAGGTCAGGGTAACCTGGGACTGGAGAATAGCGTGACCAGTTGTCATCGACAGCTTTCTTTGCTGCTTCCTTGATATGGTCGGGAGTGTTAAAATCAGGCTCACCGACGCTCATGTTGATGACGTCGATGCCTTGTGCCTTCATTTCGCTGCTTTTCTGCGACATTGCGAGAGTAGCTGAAGGAGCGAGTCTGTTGAGACGGTTTGATAATTGTGCCATATTTGTCTTTACGGGTAAATGTTCCGTTAAATCTTGTTTGTAATAGCAGTTGTAATAAACGAAGGAGAGCCGTGTCTCCATTCGGGATGCAAAGTTAATAAAAATCTTTTGTTTTTTACGAAAAATGTCTTTTTTTTTGTCTTTTTGCTTTACATTTGCCAAAACTGGTGACGTTCCGTATCTGTGGCTGTACACCTTATTATATATATTATTAAGTTGGATTATCTGTCATGTTTTATCTCAGTCAGTGAGTTCTCTCCTTGATTCATTTCAGGGTTCTCTGTACTTGATGTGACGGATTGTTCCGGGGAATCGAAATAAGATGCTTCTGCAATGTCTGGAGATATTTCCTTTATTCTGTCAATTATAGAGTTGTTGACAGTTCGTATCTGCTTCAAGTCACCATAGAGTCTCAGTCTGAATCGCCACATTCTCAGGTAGAGGATGATACCGAGGGGAAAGAATATGGCAGCCGTGATATTGAGCCATTTTCGTTCAAAAGGTCGGGTATGGGCTTTAAGAGATATGACTGGATATTTGTTGAGGAAACTCAAAATAAATCTGTCGCGTGTGTTTGACAGATCTTCGATGACAGTTTCAAGTTCTGCACTTATACGCTCCATCTCGTGATCAGGCTGGTATTTGAAGAATACCTTGATGACATTCGGCATACGCATGATGTGGTGGGCGTGTGCATAGTCGTGTATTTCCTGCGTGATAGTGTTGAGCTTGAGTATGTCCGCCTTGTAATCCGGG
Source organism: uncultured Prevotella sp. (assembly GCA_945787895.1). GTDB lineage: Bacteria > Bacteroidota > Bacteroidia > Bacteroidales > Bacteroidaceae > Prevotella. Next base: position 10,693 of record CALZJQ010000008.1, read on the forward strand.
TCGCTGATAATCACTTCCTTGCCCGATACATTTCTCTTCAGGCGGAGTCCGAGCAGTCGTGTGAAGAAGTTGCGGTAAGCGTCCATGTTGAACACGGAGGAGTCCTTGTTTGCCTTGTACGTGACAAAGGAGGCGAGAGGTATCAGCACTGCAGGAGCTATACCCTTGCCGAACCATACAGGCCATGCGCCCAGTCGTGCCATCCTGTACCCCGTGTTGTCAAGGATATAGAACACGATGAAGACGAGTACGGAGATGATGACAGGCACTCCAAGTCCTCCTTTCCTTATTATTGCGCCGAGCGGAGCACCTATAAAGAAGAATATCAGGCAGGTGAGCGCAAGCGTGAACTTGTTTATTGCCTCTATCCTGTGTTCGCGGATGAGCTTGTCGCCGTCCTTGGCTACCATTTCCCGGAACTCAAGTTCGGATGACACCATCTGCACTTTGCTCAGCGAACGCTGTATGGCATCGCGCCTGTCCGTCAGTGACATTCTTGACACGACGGAATCAAACTGCATCGTCTTCTTTGCCGCTTCCTTTACGGCAAGGAGAGAGTCTTTCCTCTCAATCGTCGGACGTGCGAGGTAGCCTCTTGAGAGGTCGGTACGCAGTTGCCTTCCGATGCTGTCGTAGGTATTGTTGAGAGAGTCGATGGCAAACCTTATCTGCTTCAGGCTCTTTGCCGTGGCATTGTTGGAGAAGATGGAGGCGTCGGCGAGGTTGAAGCCGTTGTCGAAGTCGAGTACGATCTTCTTGGAGACGAAAGACTCGCGGCGGTAAGGCACGGCGGCATCCTGGGCAAATTCCTGCGAGCGCATGTTCTCAAACCATTCGCCGTTGTAAAGGGAAAGGACGAGATGCTCCTTTTCCGCCGTAGATTGCAGCATTCCGGAGTCGGCAAGGATGATCGCTGCATCTTCAAAACTTGCCGTCATCCTGTAGATCATCACGCCATAGAGCATACCCGTCTCCATATCTTTTTTCTGCACGTAAAGGTTGCAGTTGGGGATGCCGTCATAGAATATTCCCTCCGGTATCTCCAGTTCGGGACTCTTCTGCCTCATGGATAGAAGCAGCTGGGCAAGGTCGCGGGTGGCATTGGGTCCGATGTTGTTCTGGAAATAGAATGACCCGCAGGCTACTGCAACAGAGAAGATAATCAGCGAACGCAATGCCTGCATCAAGGATATCCCTGCCGCTTTGATGGCTGTCAGCTCGCTATTTTCGCCTATGTTTCCCATAGTGATGAGAGAGGAGAGAAGTACGGCGAGCGGTAAGGCCTGTGGCACGAGTTTCAAGGACATATACCAGAAGAATTTTCCCAGCACGTCAATGGTCAGGCCCTTGCCTATGAGGTCATCGACATAACGCCAGAGAAACTGCATCATCAGCACGAAGAGGCTGATGAAGAATGCTCCGGCGAAAAGCAGCAGGAACTGCTTCAGCATGAATATGTCGAGTTTTCTTATTTTGAACATACCGTAAAGTCTGTTGCTCTGTCACGTACGGATGGCGTGGGGTAGGCTGTGCAAGGATTATGGAAAAACGTCCAGCCTGCCTTATCCATTCTTTTGCGGTGCAAAATTAGCATAAAAAGTTCAAACAGCCAAATAATTCTCGTCATTCTGTGCAGTCGTAACAAAAATGAAGCGTCTGGCCGGCACCTCCACGATAATGAGTGGCAAATGTCAGTCAGACGCTCTTGCTTGTGTACATCATTGTCACTTGTTCCTTTTAGCACGCTGCTCGCGGTATTTTGCTTTCTGCATTGCAGAGCCGGAACCATGTGCGCCGGTGATGTACTTTTTCTTCTTTGCCTTGGTCTTCACCTTTCCTTCATCCTGCTTCGGACGTTCTCCTCCTCTGCCGAACGATATGCCGTTGACCAAGATGTCTTGAAATTCGTTCATAAATGGTGGGTTCGTTGATTAATGGTGGAACAGACGCACGCCCGTGAATGCCATTGTGATGCCGTACTTGTCGCAGGTTTCTATGACATTGTCATCGCGAACGGAGCCGCCTGCCTGCGCAATGTACTCCACTCCTGACTTGTGTGCGCGCTCTATGTTGTCTCCGAACGGGAAGAATGCGTCGGAACCGAGGCTGACCTTTGTGTTCTGCGCTATCCATGCTTTCTTCTCCTCACGTGTGAGAGGTTCTGGCTTCTCTGTGAAGAAGTTCTGCCATACGCCCTCAGCGAGTACGTCCTCGTAGTCGTCAGAGATATATACATCAATAGTATTGTCACGGTCGGCACGGCGGATGCCCGGCTTGAACGGCAGTTCCATGACCTTCGGGCACTGGCGCAGCCACCAGATGTCCGCCTTGTTGCCTGCGAGGCGTGTGCAGTGGATGCGGCTCTGCTGTCCTGCTCCGATACCGATGGCCTGTCCGTCTTTTACGTAGCATACGGAGTTTGACTGCGTATATTTCAGCGTGATGAGTGCAATCATGAGGTCACGCTTTGCTTCCTCTGTAAAGTCCTTGCTTTGTGTAGGTATGTTCTCAAAGAGTGAAGGGTCATTGAGTGCTATTTCGTTACGTCCTTGTTCAAACGTAATGCCGAAGCACTGCTTGCGTTCAATAGGAGCGGGTTTGTATGTTGGGTCTATCTTTATGACGTTGTATGTACCCTTGCGTTTCTCGCGAAGTATCTCAAGAGCCTCTTCCGTATAATCAGGTGCAATGACACCGTCACTTACTTCTCGCTTGATGAGTGTAGCTACGGCAGCATCACAAGTGTCGGAGAGGGCTATGAAGTCTCCATAACTTGACATACGGTCAGCTCCACGAGCACGGGCGTATGCACAGGCAATAGGAGAAAGAGGTATCTTTACGTCATCTACGAAATAAACCTTTTTTAGAGTGTCGGACAAAGGAAGTCCAACTGCAGCTCCAGCAGGGCTTACGTGCTTGAAACTTGCTGCAGAGGGAAGACCTGTTGCCTCCTTCAGTTCCTTGACAAGCTGCCAGGAGTTGAGGGCGTCGAGGAAATTGATATATCCGGGACGACCGTTGAGTACTTCGATAGGCAGTTCGCCTTCCTCGATGAAAATGCGTGACGGTTTCTGGTTTGGGTTACAACCGTACTTGAGTTCTAATTCTTTCATTATATAAAATTTTCTGTTATGTTTATCCGTATGCACACCTGCTGATGAAACAATTCTCGATGGTGCTTGCAAAGTTAAGAAAAAAATCTTACATTTCTATTGTGTTATGCGAAAAATTATTACCTTTGCAGGCGCATTATAGACAGAACATGGCTTTTCCTACATGACACAAACAATACTCATTGCAAATCAGACAAGAAGATGAAACATCCGAAGATAAACCTCCACAGGGCCTGGGATATGTTCAAAAGGCATGAACACCCTTCAAAGGAAACTCTCGACCATATAGCTCTCCTTGCAGGCTTCCAGACTTGGGACGACCTTCATTCTGCCTTTCAGGAGGAATACAGTGACGAGCATGACGGCAAAGATGACGGTGCCGGTGAATGACTCTCGGCATGCGATGCCGGTATGTCATGCAGAGGGATGCTTGCCTCCTTGGCTTCCTGGTCGGGAGGGCGTAGTCATGCAGGCTTTCATACGGGGCATAGAAACAGAATAAGGCTCATCTTCGCTGTACTGCGGAGCTGAGCCTTGCTTGTTTCTTTTTCTTGCCTGTCAAGGGTCTGTTACTTGTTGGTAACGACACGTCTTTCAGCAATACGAGCCTTCTTGCCAGTGAGGTTGCGGAGGTAGTACAGCTTAGCGCGACGAACCTTACCGTGCTTGTTCACTTCGATAGACTCGATAGCAGGAGACTCGATAGGGAAGATACGCTCTACACCTACGGTACCTGACATCTTGCGTACTGTGAAACGCTTCTTGTCACCGTGGCCGGAAATCTTGATGACTACACCACGGTAGAGCTGGATACGCTCTTTTGAACCCTCGATAATTTTGTAAGCGACAGTGATTGTGTCACCTGACTTGAACTCAGGGAACTTCTTGCCGGTTGCAAATGCTTCTTCAGCAACTTTGATCAAATCCATTTTGAATGATATTTTTTATAATGTTGTTGTATCGTTCGAGCGCAACATAGCGGGTAACACTTCTCCCACACCATAGGTTACGCCGAAAGCGGGTGCAAAATTACTCAATTTCAGTCATATAACCAAATATTTTCTCATTTTTTTCACTTTTTCTTTTGATTGTCAGTATTTTTTGATTACTTTTGTCCTTGATTCTTAAATATACCATCATGAAACGATTGTTCAATCATATATCATCAATCCTGCTCCTGGCAACTCTTGCCGCCGCTTGTTCGTCGCACAGATATTCTGTGGAAAAGGCTGATTTCCGCAGATATACCATTGACTCCTCGTATGACAATCTTCCAAATGCCGAGGCAGAGAAATTCATTGCGCCCTACAGGCAGACAGTCGATAGCATCATGTCGCCGATAGTGGGATATGCCAAATGTAATATGGAAGCAGGCCGGCCGGAGAGCCTTTTGTCCAATTTCCTCACGGACATACTCGTAGCGGCAGGCAGCGGCTTTGGCGAGAAGCCGGACCTGGGCATATACAATATAGGTGGAATACGTGCTTCGATAAGCAAAGGGGCGATAAAAGCGGGAGATATTATAGATGTAGCACCTTTTGAGAACAAGCTCTGTTTCCTGACGCTGAATGGAAAAGACCTCATTTCCCTCTTTGAACAGATAGCTGCGAGGGGAGGCGAGGGCGTGAGCAGTCAGGTGAGGGCTGTCATCAGTAAGGACGGCAAACTCCGTTCACTGTCAATAAAAGGTGAGCCTGTCAGGGCAGAAGCCACGTACCGCATTGCCACCATCGACTATCTTGCGGAGGGCAACGACGGAATGCCTGCCTTTACTCTCGGCACTGACCGCAAGATGCTGCAGGATAAAGGCAACAACCTCCGTTACATCATCATCTCCCATCTCCAGCGTCTCATGAAGGAGGGCAAGATGGCAGAGAGCTCTCTTGAAGGCAGGATAACCGTAGAGTGATTTCTTAGGAGTCAATTTGAAAAGGCCGTCTATTTGTTTGCCCACCATTTTATGGAATCAGCCGTCTGTTATCATTCCTTTCACACAAGGCTAAAGGCTGGCTGATGTTTACCGGCAGATTAAGTCAAATCGGGCGATGGAGCATGCGGATTTTCCATTTTGGCATACTGGTATCTTCTTTCCTTCTGCGTTTTCTACGAGAGCAGGATTTAGGAGCATGGTGTGGGAATGTCCTCCGAGAAGGATGTCGATACCGGATGTTGCTTTGATTAGGCACTCGTCACTTGCTGTCGGGTCGTCAGTTTTCCATCCGAGGTGGGAAAGGCAGATGACTATGTCGCATTTTTCCTTTTCACGTAGCAACTGTACCATCTTGCGTGCTACAGGGATTGGGTCGAGATATTTCGTGTTTCCATAGTTGGCAGCGACTACAAGTCCTTCAAGACGTGGGGATAGACCGAAGACTCCTATACGCAAGCCGTTGCGTCTGATGACGGTGTAACGTTTTATGATGCCTTCGCATGGTGTGCCGGAGAAATCGTAGTTGGAGCACACCACGGGGAATGTGGCTTGCCTGAATAGTCGGGCCATGTTGTCCAGTCCGAAATCAAACTCATGATTGCCTATTGCCACGGCATCATATCCCATGAGATTCATAAGACCTATCTCTACATCTCCCTTGTACATCGTATAGTATGGTGAGCCTTGTGAGAAGTCTCCGCTATCAAAGAGTAGTAGGTCTGGGTTCTCCTTTCGTTTTTGGTCAATGAATGCTACACGGCGAACAAATCCTCCTCGCCCTGCCTTAATGGTGTCTTTGAGATTTGGATTTAAGGGGAATATCTGCGAATGGGTATCGTTGGTATGATATATGGTAATAGTCTTCTCTTTTTTTGCTTCAGCAAGTGAGGACGTTGATATGAAGGCAAGTGTCAGCAGTAGGGTTCTTAACATATTGTCGTCGTTGTCTTTATGACCGCTCAGTCATTGTTGATGAATGTGTGATAATTCTCATTTGTATCTGAGAATGAAATTTTCTAAATCTTTCTTCCATTTTGGTCGGTTGAGTGAGTATTCCCGACGCATACACTGCAAAAGCATGCCTGTGTAATATATTCTTTTTATGAAAGTAATATGTTTTTCTTGCATTTTTTTCTTGTATTTGTTGTGTGCAAAATTACACATTTTATGCACATAAACCAAAAAAATACCAATAAAAAAAGAAGTGATTGTGAGAAAAGACTTTGAGGATAGTTTCCCAGAAACAAGTAACCTGACAATTGCGATTTGTAGTTGACGGTGTCAATATCCGAAAACAATAAAGCGCAATTGTCAGGTCATAGGTGGATGTGAGAAATGTCAGGACACATTCTCAGTTAGTATGTAATGCTTTTGATATTGCTCCTTTTAAGTTTTATGACAGGAGATTTTGCTGTCTTTGCTTTTTTATATGAGACGATGGTAGGAGTATCCTCGCAAACCCAAACTTTCATACGTGCTCCTTTCTTAGTCACGATGGTTGCAAGTTTCGGGTTCTTTATGGACGGCTTCTCAGCTTCCGCTCTCATGGATTCCTGTAATTCCCTTATTTTTGCGAGTTGGGCTTCACGAGCCTTACGTTCCGCTTCCAATCTTGCTTCTTCTGCCGCCTGTTCACGTTGGTCTTGCTCTATGATGCTCGTGAGTATATCTCTTGAACCATTGGGGTAGTTTATCAAGAATACTTCTGAAGCAGGTATGGACATCTGTTGTCCTTTGTTCTTTTTCGCTGTGTTATAAATTACGTTGCCGTTTTCTATTTTGGCGTTATATCCCACTATTTCCCTGCCATCGACACATATTATTGACATTGCTCCTTTAGGTATGTCAATATGCTCTGATGTCGTGAGAATACGTTCTCCAAATCTGTTGAAAACCACATTTCCACGACTGTAAGATTTAAGCATGAAAATCTCTGTGTTCATGATATAATGCTCAGATGCGCTGTTGGCTCCGGACTCCATGACAAGGGTTTTCTCATTGTCTGTCTGAATGATTTTTACAGACTGCATACGTCCGTCTCGGAATATGATGTAGTCCAAATCGTTTTTGAATACTTTGTCAAAGAATTTGTTGATTTTCTGACCAATAGTCTGTTCTTTCTGGTTAGTCCGTGTGGTATTGTCGTTTGCAATGTCAGTATTGGTACTCGGATTCGTATTACCACTCTGTCTTGTTGAGGGGGCTGGGTTTTTGCCAGTTACCCGACGTTCAGTATTTACTTCTCTTTTATTGTCTTGTTTATTCTTTTCTTTTATAGTTGTTTTTGCCTGATTGTCCCTGACAAGTTCCTCAGTGATGGTTCTCGGACTATATTCGTTCAGTTTGACAGTTCCTTCTACAGCAATATATCCTTCAGCTGCAATCACATAATTGTGCTCGCCAACAGGCAGTTCGATTTCGATTTTTCCATCTCCACTCACCATTTTGCTGTCAATGATTACTGTGGCATTAGCCGGAGAGTAGTTGAGGATGAATTTCTGCAGAGTGTTCTTCTCAGGTTCTGCCACAGGTGGAGTAGGCGCACTGCCTGCCTGTCCATCAGATGCTGACGGATTCTCGGCTTCTTCCAAGACAATTTCATATACCCTGTTTCCTTCTAAGTCAGAGATGCTATGTTCTTGAAAGACAATATTGACGGGGAGGTGCTTTTTAAGATGGATACGCATATTACGAGTCCCTTGACACATGTACACTAATTTCTCAGCACCACCATTATCTACAATCTTTCCGATTTTGTTGCCTTCCACCCTTGCTATCTCGTCTAAGACTTGAACCTTAACGAGAGCGCAAGGTTTTCCGTTGAAATCGTTCCGACGCATATCTGCAGGGATATGGTCAGTTGTTAGTTTACAGCTCTTTACGACTACATTCTGAGCTGTTGTTGGGATTATGTATTGTAAGAGAAATAATATGAATAATAATCTAAATTTCATTTTTCTGAGGACACACTATAGTTTGTCATTATTCCAATGAAGGTATGTTGAAATCCATGATGTTTATGATTTCATCTTTGCCGATCTTCTTTGAACCGATACGGTCAGGTTGCCATGTACGATAGTGTATTATAGGATCCTGTCCGTCATGGAATTCCCAAATGAGGAGCAGATATCCATCATCTTCATATCTGCTTGATTTCCAATGCTGGTGCAGCGTGACACCATAATAATTGGGGTTGGCAGGGTGACGCACTACTTCTACATCGCTGAACGTCACCTTGATGTATTCGTTCTTGTCGAAAGTGTTCTGCAGGCTGCTCATGTATTGTGGTTTCGTCTGTACCTTGTATTTTATTTGTTCGCGCCAAGACTTGTTGTCACTGTTGACCGTTTTCTGTAGAGGTACTGTTCCTGTAATGATAATTGCATCATCGCTGAAGATGCGGTCGATGGCATCAAGGTCCTTTTCATCGTAGAAACTGCGGTAGTTCTCTACGAAACTGAGGATTGTGGTACGGCGCTCGAGGTCAGTGACGGACAATCCTTCTTCCATGATTCTGCCATATACGGCATCGCTTGCCGCCATGGCGAGGCTGGCTATCTGTCCGTCCTTTGTCAGTCGGATGGTCAATGCGCGCTCCGGTTCGTCGGCATATCCCTCCACCATAGGGTTTACCTGAGTGTATATATTCCTGATGACGTAACCTTCAGCGGATGTGAGACAACGTTCTACTATCTGATTGTCTTCACACAGGAAATGCAGGTTTTTCCATAGTGCATTCAGCGAATGCTTGCCGCTGAGAGCCATATCGATATTGTCAAGGTCAAGGTCTCTTTCTTGTGCACATGCCCTGTTTATTTCACTCAGGAGTGCTGAGATTCCTTTTTCCATGCGGCTTTTCACCTTTGTGTTTTGTATTCCTTCTACGATAGTCATTTGGACATCTTGAGCGTTCGCATAGGCCGAAGCCACAAGTAGCAGGGCGAGAAACAAGAACTTTTTCATATTCGTTTTATTGTGTCGTAATTGTTATTTTTTTATAAACCAGATGACTGCCGTCATACTCTGAGGATAGTTGCTCAATGAGTCGGGTGTTCCGAAAATCATGTTGGTACGTGTTCCTGATGAGTCCTCTGCGGATAATATGGAGATTATTTCCTGACTGCTCATGTCAAACAAGATCAGGTCAAAGGAAGTATAATCCTCTACATCCTTCAGTTTTCCGAACTGCAATACTTGTCCAGTGGAGGTCATAGAGGTGAGCAATTTGTAAACATTACTGAATGTCTTCGCTTCAAAGAGACGCAGGGTAAAGGCATCAGCGACAAATTTCTCTGGTGGTCGTGAAACTTCCACGGGGATTGTATTTGAAGACTGTTCTGGTACAGACTGTTGATTGGAGTTGTCGATTGTGCTCACAATTCGTTTTTGGGGAGTAACTCCTTTCTTGATGTCGAGCGCAGTCTTCTTCTCTATGTAAGCAAAACATTGTTTGAGGCTACCTCGGTTGATGGAAATAACTTCTGCATAGCGAGCAATCTCTTCGACGGTAAACTGCTCTTTGTCATCAAGTTCTGCTTCGATAAAGAGGATAAGTCTTTTTAGGGCACCTGTTCTTGCCGTGTCGGCATTAGGGTGGGTATATTGATCCCAAAAATACTGGTCGCTTTGGCTCTTTATCGAGTTGATGAGCGATACGAGAGATTGATTGCTTCTGTTTTGTGCGCTAAGAATTGCACATCCCCAAAACATGCAAAGTATAATGAAAACTATTCTTCTCATGGCAACTTAAATTGTGCGTTGGATTTTTTTACAGGTGCAGTACCTAACAATTTTGATTTATCAACAGGAGGGATGTACAGATACACATCCGCATCTATTGTTGGATTTTCTTCTGCCAACTGCTCGATGGTAGTCTTAAGACTGAACAGGTGATTGTATCCTTTAGGCAGGTTACTTGCAAACATTATTCCTTTCGCCTTTCCTTCCTTTATCAAATCGCATGCAAAGTACATCTCACAGCCATTCTGCCGACAGAAAGATTTCAGTTGGCTAAGAGACATACTGACTTTCTCACGATGATAATTGCTAAGGTGGAAGTCGAGATTGATTGTGACATCAGGAACGGAATTGTTGTCGCAAATCATCAGATTGGCAAAAGACTCTGCAGGAAATATCGTATCATTGACTACAACCGGAAGAACAGCATCAAGTGTCATTCTCGTCGGTTTCATATTGATTACAGTGTCTATTGTCTCGGAAACCGTAGTAAGTTTGTAGTAAACGTTTTGATTAAGCAGACTGATTATGTATGATTTCCCTGGAATGACAAAAAGACCTTCTGTGCCATAAATGCTCAAGTCCTTCTCCTGTACAAGCGGAGGTTGCTGTCTTGAAATGTTGGCTTGGAATGCTGAAAGGTCTTTTATGAAATCCCTTTCCATGTTTCTGCGGGTGTCATTGTTGAGCAACTCGTACTCTATGGGAATGCCAATGACCGCCACATCTTTGCTTTCTTTTTTCCAAGTTACAATATATAGCTTGTCATCCATATTCTCTATGGAGCATTCGCATTCCAGCAGATTCTCTCTTGTAAGAATTTCCCAGTTGCCTTTCTTGAAAATGACTTTTGAAAGGTATAATTGGTTTGGCATGACTTTATATTTCCAATTCAGCACGGCATATTCCAGAAAGTCATATATGGGTGAGGGTTGAAGGAATCTCATTGCACTGCTGAATAACGGCATCCCAATGTGCTCAACCATACCCATGGGATCTGTTCTCAAATATACCTTGCGTCCGTCTTTAGCCTTTAGTTCGATTGTCTTTTGGGGGAGAAGAGAGTCGGGTATGACCCGCAGCCCCAGAACTTCAGACGCTTTTTTCAATCGGTCTGCTTTATAGTTCTGGGCTTGCAGGCATATCCCATTGAAGAGTATGAATGCAACAAGCGTTATACGCTGTAATAATGACATTATTTTGATACTTTAAGTTTCATGCCGGCACTGATTGTCATCGTTGTCAGACTATTCCAACTTACAACGTCACGTACGGTAATGCCATATTTACGTGCAATGTCAGTGATTGTCTCTCCGCTTTGCACGGTGTGGTATCTTGGCTGGCTTACGACTGTTGCAGGTCTGGTCTGTACGGCTGGTGTGACTGTCGTGTTGGCAGTATTGACGGTGGTAGCGGGTTTTCCGTAAAAGAATCTCCATATCTGGAGATGGTCTGCTCTGTCACCACGATCACTGGTAAAATAGATGTTTCCGTCGTTTGCCCAATAAGGATATGAATCGTATGATTCGTTGATTGTCAGCTGTGTGAGGTTGTTGCCGTTTGTGTCTATGACATACAGGTCATAGTCCTTCTTTTGCGTCTTGGCACATGAGAATACGAGTTTTGTCCCGTCGGGACTGAAGCAAGGTGCATATACAGAACCCATGCTTGCGTCTGTCAACTGTGTGACGTTGCTTCCATCAGTGTTGCACATGAAGAGACACGTTGTATAGTTGTCGGGAGCGAACTTTGAAAATGCTATCTTGCTTCCGTCTGGAGAGAATGTCGGATTACAACCTATTCCCAATTGTGTATTTTCATTGGTTCGCAGATTTTTGACCCAAATTTCCAAAGATTTGATACCTGCACCTCTAAGTCCCTTTGTATATACTATTTTCGAACCATCTCTACTAATACATGGTGAATATTCCTCATATTCTGAGGTGTTTGTGATTTGTGTCAAGGCACCGCCCTTTGAAGCATCAATCATGTAGATGTCATTGACGGAACTTCCTGTCAGCCTTCCTGAGAAGACAACAGTGTTGGTGGCAGCGCAGTAAGAAGGAGCTGAGTTGAAGTTGTGTCCACCAGTAATCTGACTCATAGACATACTGGTTGGTATGTCTTTACGATAAATATTCTGGAAGCCAGCTTTATCTTGTACGACAAAAAACAGATTGCGACCATCGTCACCTCCGCAAGGGCTAAAGCAAATATTCTCACTCTCGTTTATTTTGGTTAATGCCGTGAGGTTCTCTCCGGGAGAATATACGACAAATTTCTTTGCACCACATCCTGTGCATAGTATTGTCAGGATAATTGCTAATGATAGCTGAAGGATGATGTTTTTATTCATATTTTCAAGTATTTAGATGTTATAAATAATTCTTGCAGTGTGTGAAAGTTACTAAAGGTCTGTAAGTGTCAATGTTTATGACAAATTCCTTTCTTGGATAGTTAGTCAAGTGTTTTTATTTTCTTGTATGGTGACAATTAAGAATTTTTGGCAAAAATACAACATTATTTTAGTATTTGCAAGAAATTTTCATGATTTTTTGAAGTAAATGCAAAATTTACTCACTTTGTATTATAGTCAGCAGAATTGGTTGTGGTCTGGAAGGGCTAATCTTTCTGTTTTTGTATGAGAAGTTTCTTATGGATGATAACTGTCTGGCACACCTGTTAAGAATTGTGAAGCCCATGAGTATTTGCCAGTATCTCTTCCCGTGTTTTTCGAGGTAGTTTTTTGAAGACGAGGTGGTAGCTGTGGTCTATCAGTGTGCGGATAAGTTCATCGGTGAGAAGACCGAAGAGATTGATTTGATTCCAATGCTTTTTGTTCATGTGCCATGCTCCAGTAATCTCAGGATGATGTTCTCTCAGTTCCAATGCGTATTCCGGGTCGCATTTCAGTACGAACCACTCGGTGTTTTCGAGGTCTATCATAGCAAATATCTTGCCTGATACCCTAAAGACGAGTGTCGTCTCATCAAAAGGGAAGTCCTCCGTTGCAGCTGGCAGGGAGAGGCAGTATTCTCGTATTGTTTCGATGTTCATGGTTGGCGATTGTTGGTTGTAGGTTGTTGGTTGTAGGTTAATAATGTCTTTCTAATGGAGAGTTTATCCTGAGGAAAAGGCAATCCAACCAACAACCCACAACCAATAACCCACAACCGAAAACCCACAACCCACAACCCACAACCATTAATTACAATGTCTTTGGAGTATAAATGCTGTTCCACCAACTTGGTTCGTCCTTCAGGTATTTGTCAAACCATGCTGACATGGAGTTGATCCATTTAATACGTTTTGAATAATCCATGATGCCGTGGTTTTCTCCTTCTACTACGATGAATGCCGTGGGCACTCCGAGCAGTTTGAGGGCTGTGTACATCTGGATACTCTCACCGATAGGCACGTTGGTGTCTGCGGAGCCATGAGTGAAGAGCAGCGGCTTGTGTATCTTGTCGGCGTTGAAGATCGGTGAGCGATTTACGTAAAGGTCCTTTCGCGTCCATGGATATGAGTTTGCCATGCTTACCTCGCTGTAAGAGTATCCCCAGTAACCTTCGCCCCAATAGCTGGTGTGGTCTGAGATGCCAGCGTGGCTTATACCGCAGGCAAAGAGGTCTGTCTTGGTAAGAAGCAATTGTGTCATGAAGCCGCCGTATGATGCGCTGACGCATCCTATCCTGTCCTTGTTGACGAAACCGTTGTTGTCGGCATACCATTTTGTAGCCTCTATGATATCTTCTGCCACGCCTTCGCCTGCTGTATTGACGTGACGTGCGCCCCATTCCTGTCCGAAACCGGAGGCGCCGCTTGGGTTGACGATGAGCACTATGTAGCCGAGTGAGTTCCAATAGTGTGCAGGGTAGTGGCTGCCACCTCCGAAACGGCGTGAGGTAGGGGAGCAGCCTCCGTAGTAATGTACTATCATGGGATATTTCTTCCCTGCATCCATGTTGGCAGGGAGATAGACGTGTCCTGTCAGTTCATATCCCTTTTCGCTCTTGAATCTCCATCCCTGGCACGTGCCGAGCTGTATTTCTGCCATGCGTTTAGCATTGACATTGCCTATTTCTGTTACCTTTTGTGTCTTTGTGGCAAGGCAATAGAGTCGTGGTGCGGTGCAAGCTCCGCTGCCATAGTAGAGCAGTGTGGAGCCGTTTTGTGAGAGGACGCATTTCTGTATCACTTCGCATGGCTGCTTCACGTTTGCTATCTTTCCGCTTTTCATGTCGAGACGATACAGACTTATGGAGTCTGCATTCTCGGCGGTGAAATATACTGTGGTGGGAGAAGCTGCCACAAGGCTGGTGACTGACGGATTGAAGTATTTGGTTACGGCGTCGATTTTCTTTGTATTGAGGTCGAAGATGAAGAGTTGGTGCTCAAAGGAGTTTGGCGTCATGCCTTCCGGGAGGTTTCTGCCTATGCCTCCGAGAGCCTCCGCACTGCCTATGACAGCCATTTTCTCTGTTCCAGGAATGAGTGTGACGTCATTGATGAATCCGTCGTTTTCTATCAGTTTCTCGGTCTCTAAGGTGTTTACGTCCATGCGATAGACGGTAGTCCTGTCGGTAGGGCGTGAAGAGAGGTCTTGCGTCCTGACTCCGAAGATGATGTGTTTTCCATCGTTGGAGATGTCCATCAGCCATACGTTGTTGTCGCTGTATGTGAGGGGCTGCACGAGTCCTGAGGCGATGTCGATTTTCGCAAGGCTCGTACGTGTGCGCCATCCTGGCTGACGGTCGTCGGGATTGAGTATCTCATATACCCCGTTTTCCTTCTTCGGGCCTTCCTCGCGCTTTGACAGTATGACGTAGGTCTCGTCGGGCGACATCGTTATCGTGCCGTCGGGGAGGTTGCCCGAGAGGATTTCTTCACGCAGCGTGAGGGGATCTTCGCATACGAGTTGTGTGCGTCCTTCCACTCTTCTCGTGTAGTAGTAACGGTCGGAACGCGGCATCCATACCATTCCGTGGTTTACCTGCCTCAGTTCCTTGCCTGTGGCAGTCTCGATGAGTGTGGTCTTGTATTGTGTCCTTCCATCTGTTTCAAACCATGAATTGCTGACGAAAGCATACTTTCCGCTTGCAGAAACCCTTACGTCGCTGTAATGCTTCATGAGCATATTGTCAGCCATAGAGAAGGGACGCAGCTGCGATGCCGCATCTTCCTGTCGTGGAATGGTCAGGGCTTTCTCGTTGTCGGCGATGACGGAGATGGCAAGACGCGTGGTGTCGGGGATGTATTTTACTACGACATTGTATTTTCCTGCCATCAGAGGTGTCTTTCCCCCGTGCATCATGCCGTTGACATAGATGCGGTATTGCTTTGGTCCGCTGACCTTTACCCATGCGTTGGTGTATTGTGAGAGAGTGAAAGAAAATCCCGCCAGCATCAGTTGTGACTTGTCGATGGAGTCTTTTTTCTCAGCATTGAGTTTGGCAAGCGTAGCAGAGTCGGGCAGGATGTCCATTGTCTTTCCGTTCTTTACGAGGTCGAGAGAGACAGGGGTGTCAAGGATGTTTCCCGCCACGTATTTCTTTTGTGCGGCATTGATGCTGTCGATGACGAAAGGCTCCATTACCTTGAATGGTCCTGCAGTGCGGACTGTCTTGACGTCTATGGCGTTAATTTCCGATAAAGCCATTACTGTCAGGCAGATTGTAGTAAGTATTTTTTTCATAGTAGTATATATATATCTTATGTTTCGCAGGCTTCAGCTTGTTATTTGTGGTTTTAAGGTTTTACGGCCAGTACATGGTTGTAGGTCGCAGTTTTTGGGTTGTAGGTGGGGATGCTTGGCTGATGGAGGGTTTCTCAAGAGTTGAGGTTGGCCTGCCCGCAACCCACGACCTGAAACCAGGAGCCCGCAACCGTATTCAGCTCTCCCCTTCAATATAGTTTTCAAGGAACATACATTCCCCGTCAAACACTGCATAGGAGAATTGCCATATCCAGTCGCCGAGGATGAGCAGTCGTGTAGTGCGTGAGAGCATGAGGTCCAGTTCTATATGCCGGTGTCCGAAAAGGAAGTAGTCGATGTCCTTGTGTCCTTTCATGTAGTCTTTTGCGAAGAGTACGAGATACTCCTTGTCTTCTCCCATGTACGGCGGTTCCTTTCCTCCTATTCGTTTCAGGCGCGAGCGTTTTGCCCAGTTGAGTCCAAACCTCATTCCCATGCTGGTAGGCATGACGTTCCTGAAGAGCCATTGGCAGGCCTTGTTGTGGAAGATGCGCTTTATCAGCTTGAAACTCTTGTCGGGGTCTCCGAGCCCGTCGCCGTGTGCGAGGAAGAATGTCTTGCCGTTGATGTCTAACGTGCACGGTCCTCTGTGGATTGTCACTCCACATTCCTGTTCGAGATAGCCATAGTCCCAGATGTCGTGGTTGCCTGTGAAATAATGCACTTCCACGCCACTGTCCGTGAGTTCTGATATTTTTCCAAGAAAGCGTGTATATCCTTTAGGCACGACGTATTTGTATTCATGCCAGAAATCAAACATATCTCCGAGAAGATATACTGCGGATGCTTTCTCCTTTATCTCGTCGAGGAAGCGCACGAGTCTCCTCTCCTGGGTGCGTGGGTGGTCGATGGCCAGCGAACCCAGATGTGCATCGGAGAGGAAATAGGTCAGTCCCCGCTTTGTCGCTTCGTGTTGCATGGTGCGTTGTCTTTCTGCGTTATTGCCTTGATTGTCAGTCGAATCCTAATTCTACCCGTGCCTCTTCAGTCATCATTGACTTGTCCCATTCCGGTTCAAAGACCATGTTGACATTGGCACTTTTGACTCCTGCCACGGCTTCCACCTTTGTCCTTACATCCTCTATGATGAAGTCTGCGGCGGGGCATGAAGGTGCCGTGAAGGTCATGTCGAGGTCAAGTTCGCCCTCTTCGTTAAGGTCAATCTTGTATATCAGTCCGAGGTCGTATATGTTTACGGGTATTTCCGGGTCATAGACTGTCTTGAGTACTTCTACTATTCTCTCTTCTATCTGTGATTTTTCTTCTTGTGTCATTTCTTTTTGCGGTTTTAAGGTTTTGCGGTTTTAAGGTTTTGCGGTTTTGTGGTTTTGTGGTTTTAAGGTTATAAGGAAGTCTGTAAGGTCAGAAAGTAACTTCCGTAAAACCTTACAACCTCATAACCCTAAAACCTCAACCCTTCAATACCCCAACCCTCCTTCCTCCTGATAGGAGTAGTATCCTCCATCGGTGATGATGAGATGGTCGAGGAAGTGAAGCCGCATTATCTTGCATGCGTCCTGTACTTGCTTTGTGAGCCTGTTGTCGTTGCCGCTTGGTTTTGTGTTTCCGCTGGGATGGTTGTGGGCTAATGCTACGACGGTGGCATTTATCATGACAGCTTCACGTATGATGAGTCTTACATCTACAGCAGTCTCTGTTATACCTCCGTGAGAGAGTCGGATAGTCTTCAGGTGTTTGAAACTTTGGTTCATGAGCACTATATACGCCTCTTCTACATCCAGGTCTCTCATACGGGGCAGCAGGTGGCGGTAGATGTCGTCGGGCGAAGCCAGCACCTCTCTCTGCAAGTCCTCTTCGTGTTCGCGCCTCCTTCCCAGTTCGCTTGCGGCGATGATGGTTATAGCCTTTGCTTCTCCGATGCCCTTGAAGGTCATCAGTTCTTCGATGCTCATCTTTCCCAAGGCATTGAGCCTGTTGTCGCATTGCGCCAGGATGCGCTTCATCAGATCTACCGCACTCTCGTTCGGGCTTCCCGAGCCGATGAGTATGGCGAGCAGTTCTGCGTTCGACAAGGCTCCTGCGCCCAGTTTCATGAGTTTTTCCCTCGGCCTGTCTTCTTCTGCCCAGGCATTGATGGCGAGTTTGTATGGTTCCTTGGCAAGCATGGCTGGTTGTTGGTTTTAGGTTTTGGGCTTTAGGTCATTGGTTGACAGTGCTTTTGTTGTGGCGACTTTTAAGGTTAATCTGACCCACAATCAAAGACCCTCAACCTGCTATTTATAAAATGTTTTCTCGAAAGCCTGGAACTCGTCTTTCCTGCATACGCAACGTTTCCACCACGCTTCAAGGAAGCCGAAGCCATAGCCCATGAGCTGCGTGAAGGCGGCCGCAATGCTGACAAGCCCTATCTTTACAGACTTGTTCTGTATGCTCGAATCGATGAATATTATCAGCGAATAGAGCAGGATAGGCAGCCACGGAGCTGCGCAAAGCCAGTACCAGCGGTGGACGTCGTCATAGTGCATCAGCAGTCTTCCTGCCATGGAAATGAGGATGAGACCTGTCACCCCCACGGTGAAGACCATTGGAAGCAGGTGTACCAGTTTCATGGTGCCGGGGTGCCTCTTCTCGAGGTTTATGCGCGCGATACCGCTGTTATATACCTGTCGGAAGAATTTCTTGAGGTCTGTGCGGCGTTTGTGCCATACCCAGGCCTCCGGGAACAGTCGGCATGAGTACCCGGCTTCCACTATCCTGTAGGAAAAGTCGATGTCCTCACCGAAGCGCATTTTGGAGAAACCGCCCAGTTTCCGGTACACATCCCTGCGGATTCCCATGTTGTAGGAGCGTGGGTAGAACCTGTCCAGTTTTTTCTTGCCACCCCGTATGCCTCCCGTCGTGAAGAAGCTTGTCATGGAATAGGAGATGGCCTTCTGCACGTCGGTGAAGGAAGGGTGGGAGGCGTCGGCACCTCCGAACGCATCGCAGGGGTTGGCGGTCAGTTCCCTGTCCACCGCAGAGAGGTAGCCCTCGGGCAATACGACGTCGCTGTCGAGGATAAGCAGGTAGTCTCCCTTGGCGCGCTCAGCCCCATAGTTGCGGCTTTGCCCAGGTCCGGAGTTCTGCTTGGGAAAGTAGTGCAGGTCGAGCCGGTCGGCATACCTGTCGCATACCTCCTTGCACGGTACGGCAGAGCCGTCCTCCACGATGATTACTTCAAAATCAGAATAAGCCTGACGGGTGAGACTGTCAAGCAGTTCGTCCACCTCATCAGGCCTATTATATACTGGAACTATGATTGAGTAAATCATGTTTTCTGTGTGTTGGGTAGTCAAGTCATTCGGATGGAATGAGGTCTCTCCTTTTCTTTGTTTGAAAACAAGACCTTTCATTCAGAGAGTGCTGACAGCGTTCCAAATGGCGAAACGCCAGCCCTTACTCCTTCACACGCTGCAGGTAGGAACCGTCACGTGTATCTACCTGCACGAGTTCACCTTCCTCGATGAAGAGAGGTACGCGGATTTCCACGCCGGTCTCGAGAGTAGCAGGCTTGAGGGTGTTGGTAGCGGTGTCGCCTTTGATGCCCGGCTCGGAGTGGGTGACGCGGAGCACGGTCTTGACAGGCATTTCCGCATAGAGCACGGTATCAGTATCAGCATCGCTTACTACTTCCACGATGTCTGACTCCTTCATATATTCTACTCCGGTAACGAGGTCTGCAGGGATAGGAGTCTGGTCGTAGGTCTCCTGGTTCATGAAGATGTAGTCCTCACCCTCTTTGTAGAGGTACTGATATGGACGACGTGTAATCTGTACGTCCTCGAGTTTCTCACCGATGTTGAAACGGCGCTCAAGTACGCGGCCGTCCGTTACATTCTTCAACTTGATGTTCATGATGGTGTTTCCCTTACCTGGCTTGCGGTGCTGAAAATCAATGCACACCCAAATGCCACCGTCCATGCGGACTGCAACACCCTTCTTTATGTCCTGTGAATTAATCATTGTAAATAAAAAAACTTGTTGTATTATTCTGTTTCTGACTGCAAAGTTACTATTTTTTTGTTAAAAAACGACTAATAATCAAGAATTTTACTCTTTTTCTGTGCTAATTTCGCTACTTTTCTTTGTTATTTCAAAAGAAATGAGTAATTTTGCACCCTGAATTGCGTGAATGGCAGACAATCTTGTATCAACATCGTCGCAGATCAATAACAAAAATAACATACATCAACAATGAAAAGAACATTTCAGCCCCACAACCGTCGTCGCGTAAACAAGCATGGTTTCCGTGCTCGTATGGCAACGAAGAATGGTCGTCGCGTTTTGGCTTCTCGCCGTGCACATGGTCGTAAGAAGCTCACTGTAAGTGATGAGCATCATGGAAAGTAAGTCCTGATGTCAGGCTTCTCGGCCTGAAGTCTGTGACTTGCTCCCTCTTGCGAGGGAAAGAACGGCAGTCTTCCATCCCGGGAGGCTGCCTTTCTTTTTAGTGCGCAGGAAGCCAAAAGGGAAACGGCTGGGAAAATGCCTGTGTAACAGGTTGAAACACAATAGGTTGCAATAGCGGCGCTTTTACCATGCAATAACGGCGCTTTTACCTCGTAATAGCGGCGCTTTTACCTTGTAATAACGGCGCTTTTGTCTTGCAGTCTCTCAGCTGTGTTTTTTTCATGTTTCCCGCGTATGCGCGCAGTACCATAAATAATGATAAAAAGCAGGGGAAAAATTTTGTTATTTCACCGCTTTATCATAACTTTGTAACCAAAAAGATGAAAACGTCAGAGTTCGTACATAAGATATTCAGCCGTTACCTGTGGCTCAATCTTGCCGCCATGGCCCTTGTCGTGGTGCTCCTCGTCGTCGGTGTAAAGGTTGGACTCGACCTCTACACGCATCATGGAAAGTCGGTCTCCATACCCGACGTGCGCAGGCATTCACTGGAAGATGCCACGCATATCCTTGAGGAACTGGGACTGCAGGTGACCGTGACTGACACCGGATATGTGAAGTCGCTGCCGCCGGGCACCGTACTCGCGCAGTCGCCGATGGCTGGACAGAAAGTGAAGTACGGCAGGATAATCTGTTTCACCATCAACAGTGCCCACTCCCCGACGCTCGCCTTGCCCGACATCATCGACAATTCCTCCTACCGTGAGGCGTTTGCCAAACTGACCTCGATGGGTTTCCTCCTCTCCGCGCCTGAGTATGTGGCAGGAGAAAAAGATTGGGTGTATGGCGTGAAATGCCGTGGACGTGCCCTTTCCAACGGCGACCGGGTAGCCATCGACGATGCCATCGTGGTGCAGGTGGGAAGCGGCATGGTGGATGATGAGGAGGAACTGTACGTCACGGATTATGAGCAGGACATGCCCGAAGAGGGCGACGTGTTCGGGGGAGAAGAGGAGTATGATGACTTTGAAGAAATTACAGAATGATAGGATACAACGAAGAATATGAAGACTTGGAAGGTCTGGACGATGCAGACCTTGGCAGCGAGGCAGAACCGGGTGTCGGCTCTGGCGTGGGAGACGGGGATGCAGGGCAACTGTACGAGCACTTCCGCATCGTGGCTGATGCAGGACAGATGCCCCTGAGAGTGGATAAGTTCCTTTTTGACCACATGCAGCATTCTTCACGCAACCGTATTCAGGCTGCTGCGGAGGCAGGCTACATCCATGCCAACGGCCGTCCCGTGAAGAGCAACTACAAGGTGCGGCCGGGAGATGTCGTCACGTTGATGCTGTCGCGTCCGAAACATGACACGACGATTCACCCTGAAGACATTCCGCTCACCGTCGTATATGAGGACGACCAGCTCATGGTCATCAACAAGGAGGCGGGCATGGTGGTGCATCCCGGAGCCGGCAATTTCTCCGGAACGCTGATAAATGCCGTAGCCTGGCACATGAAGGACGTGCCGGAGTTTGACCCCAACTCCCCGGAAGTGGGACTGGTACACCGTATCGACAAGGACACGAGCGGACTGCTTGTCGTGGCAAAGACGCCCGATGCCAAGTCGAAGCTGGGCAGGCAGTTCTTTGACAAATCTACGCACCGTTCCTACAAGGCTCTCGTATGGGGGCATTTCCCGGAGGAAGAGGGCAGGATAGAGGGCAACATCACCCGTGACCCGAAGGACAGGCTGCGCATGACGGTCACGTCTCCCGACTCGGGAATAGGAAAACCGGCAGTGACGCATTGGAAAGTAGTAGAGCGTTTCGGATATGTCACGCTGATAGAGTGCATCCTTGAGACAGGGCGCACGCATCAGATACGAGCGCACATGAAGCACATAGGGCATCCGTTGTTCGGAGACGAGCGTTACGGCGGCAGCGAGATACTCCGCGGCACCCGCTCATCTACCTACAAGGCGTTCATACAGAACTGTTTCAAGCTCTGCCCACGGCAGGCTCTCCATGCACAGACTCTCGGTTTCGTGCATCCCGTCACGGGCTGCCAGATGGATTTCAACAGCGAATGGCCCGATGATTTCAAAGCCCTGATTGACAAATGGCGCAACTATGTCAACGGCGCAGCCAAGTAGCAGCAGGCAGGAAACAAAGGAAGAATGGTATTCTTCGACCTGGTCGAAGAACACAAAAAAAACAATAAAAAGCAAAAAGAAAATGGCCTCACTAAAGAGAAGCATAGCAATAGTATGCGGAGGAGATTCCTCCGAGCACGACGTTTCCCTGCGTTCAGCTCAGGGACTCTATTCCTTCTTCGACAAGGAGAAATATGATTTGTACATAGTAGATATCAAGGGTCAGGACTGGCACGTCAACCTCCCGGACGGAAGCACGGCACCGATAGACCGCAACGACTTCTCGTTCAGGTACAACGAAAAGACAATAATCGTAGATTACGCATATATAACCATACATGGTACCCCAGGAGAGAATGGACTATTACAGGGATATTTCGATCTTGTCCACGTACCTTACTCCACGAGCGGTGTCCTCGTCGAAGCACTTACATTCGATAAGTTCGTACTCAACAACTACCTGCGCGGCTTCGGCATCTCGGTGGCAGAAAGCATCCTCGTGCGCCGCGGCGACGAGGACAAACTGACGGAGCAGAGCCTCAAGGAGACGGTAGGATTTCCATGCTTTGTCAAGCCGGCTGCTGACGGCAGCAGCTTCGGAGTAAGCAAGGTGAAGGAGTTCGACCAGTTGGCTCCTGCTCTCCGCAAGGCCTTCATGGAGAGTGACACGGTGATGATAGAGGCATACCTCGAAGGAACGGAAATATCGCAGGGATGCTACAAGACGAAGGAAAAGTCTGTCGTGCTGCCAGCCACGGAGGTGGTCACGAGCAACGAGTTCTTCGACTACGATGCCAAATACAATGGTCAGGTAGAGGAGATAACGCCTGCACGCCTCGCTCCGGAGACCACAGAGCGAGTGGCAAAGATAACGTCAGCCATCTACGACATCCTCCACGCCAACGGCATTATCCGTATCGACTACATCATTTCCAAGACGGCAGACGGAAAGGACAAAATCAACATGCTGGAGATAAACACTACCCCGGGCATGACGGCCACCTCCTTCATACCTCAGCAGGTGAGGGCTGCCGGGCTCGACATCAAGGACGTGCTCAGCGAGATAGTGGAAAACCAGTTCTGACATCAAGGCTGTCAGCATCAGAAATGTCTCATAAAGAATAGATTATCATCATGAATCCAGAATTTGACGAGATACGTCCATATAATCCCGACGAGGTGCCGGTCGTCATTGAGGAACTGCTGCATGACCGTCAGTTCTCCCTCGTGCTCAAGAGTCTCGTGCCATGGTTGCCCAAGACGCTGCGCAACGGACTTATCCGCCTCGTGCTGAAGGGAGTGAAATCCTCGCAGGACTTCCAGATAAGGGTGATGAAGCCCGTCGTGAAGATGGTCATGTGGCGCACGACGAAGAAGCATACCTTTGCCTACGACAAGAGTCTGAAGAAAGACAGCCACTATATCTTCCTCTCCAACCACAGGGACATTGTCCTCGACTCTGCCTTCCTCGATGTGATGCTCCATCAGAACAAGTTTGAGCGGACGTGCGAGATAGGCATCGGCGACAACCTCCTCATCTATCCCTGGATAAAGAAACTGGTGAGGATTAACAAGGCTTTCACCGTACGCAGAGGACTGACACCAAAGGAAATGCTACGCTCCAGCATACTCATGAGCAACTATATCCATTATGCTGTCAACGAAAAAGGAGAGAACGTATGGATAGCGCAGCGTGAAGGACGCGCGAAGGACTCTGATGACCGCACGCAGGAAGCCGTGCTGAAGATGTTTGCCATGGGAGGCGAGGGCACGATAATAGAACGGTTGAAGCATCTTCATATAGTGCCATTGACCATATCATACGAATATGACCCGTGCGATTACCTCAAGGCGGAGGAGTTTCAGTTCAAGCGTGACGTGCCCGGATGGAAGAAAAGCAAGCAGGATGACCTCGACAATATGAAGACTGGAATATTGGGAAAGAAAGGCAACCTGCATTACGAGGCGGCAGCATGTATCGACGAATGGCTCGATACGCTGCCGGAGGATATGCCCAAGCAGGAGATATTTGCTGCTGTGGCGAAGCATATCGACGAGGAAATACACTCGCGTTACCGCCTCTACCCCGGCAACTGGATAGCATACGACGAACTTTTCGCCACTCCGGGAGCCAACAGGGACAAATACTCCGATGCGGACGTAGCCACCTTTGAGGCATATATCGCAGAGAGGGTAGGCAAGGTGCGTGTGCCAAAACCTGACAAGGCATTCCTGCGTGAGAGGCTTCTCACCATGTATGCCAACCCTGTACGCAACTATCTTGCAGCTAATAAAGCGATACGACAGCGGCAGTAGATAGCATACAAGGTCGTTTCATACCAATATAACAAAAATATAATAATGCGTCATCTGGTAAAGACAATAATAATTGGCACACTTTTGGCAGGATGTCAGCAGGAACCTTTCGACACTGGCGACACCTCTCTCTCATATCTCAATGCAGAGATGGTCAGCGTCCATGTCAAGGGAGCGGAGATAGTGAGCATCGTCAACGATGCTGACGTGCAGCTTCCCGTGCCGCCGGAGATAAGGGCGTCTGAGGCATTGGTGCACAAGGACAGCACTTACCGCATGATGATGTATTACGTCCGTGAGGGAAATGATGACATGAAGATACTCAGGTCGCAGATGGCGATGGTCATGAACATCTCCGACAATGCCGTCACAAGACCCTATCTGACTGACCCTGTCACCATGACAAGTGCCTGGATGGCGGAAAACGGGAAGTATCTCAACCTCTCGATAGGAGTCAGGACGGGCGTGGAAGAGGACAAGGATGCTGCACAGACGATGGCTCTCGTGACAGACTCTGTAAAAATGACGGACGGAGGACGATGCAGGAGGTACGTGACGCTGAGCCATGACCAATCTACGGTGCCGCAGTTCTATACCACGACGCTATACATCTGCATCCCGACAGAGGAATATCCTGATGGTGACGAGATAACGCTTCGTGTAAATACGTACGACGGAGAGTATGTGAAGACGTTCCGAAAGTGAGCATTCTTTCTGAAAAAGACCTCATTCTCTCCTATATATAATAAGGTATAGGCAATCATAGACAAAACATATAAAAACAGAAAAAAAACGAAATTATGGAATACGACAAGTTTGAAAGAACCATCAACCAGATGGAAGGAACAAGCAGGCCGACTTCGCTCGCCCTGCCTTCACTCATGAGAAAGGTATATCTTTGGATGACCCTCGCCCTTGTAATAACGGGACTGACCAGTTATGAGGTGGCAACGTCCGAGAAGATACTCTATGCCATCTTCTCCAACCAGATATATATGTGGGGAATAGTAATAGCAGAACTGGCTCTCGTCATGACTATCTCAGCTGCAATCAATCGCTTGAGCCTGCTGACAGCCACACTGCTCTTCATTCTTTACTCCGTGCTTAACGGTGTCATGTGTTCTACCGTCCTCATAGCCTACACTATGGAGAGCATTGCCACTACATTCTTTATCACGGCAGGTACGTTCGGAGCTATGGCACTGATAGGATATACTACCAAGACCGACCTCTCCTCGCTCGGAAAGATAGCCTTGATGGGACTCATAGGCATCATCATTGCCACGGTAGTCAACATCTTCGTGGGTTCATCCACGATGGGGGTGATTATCAGCTATATCGGAGTGGCAATATTTGTAGCACTTACGGCATACGATGTACAACGCATCCGCACGATGCTCGCACAGTATGAATATGCTGACGAGAGTGCGCAGAAGGTGGCCCTTATCGGTGCTCTCAGTCTCTATCTCGACTTTATCAACCTCTTCCTCTATCTCATCCGTATCTTCGGAGACAGGAGAGACTGACCCGGGGACATGGCAGGCAGGATGCAGGACAACGGTTGCGCCGTGACACGTCCTGCGCAATGCCATGCGTATAAAAAGTGAATGATATGAAAAGATATGCAAGAAATATTCATATTTCTTGCATATTTATTTGGATGTATGAATAAATATTAGTAATTTTGCAACCTCAAATGAATATTTATTCATCTATATGCATAGTAAAAACGAAAAGTTAGCAGCACTGAAGGTGCTTATATCGACCACGGAAATGGGTTCGCAGGACGAGGTGCTCAAGGCGATGGCGCAGAAAGGTATCTCCATAACGCAGGCGAGTCTGTCAAGATACCTCAGGCAGCTCGGCGTAACAAAGCAGACCATTGCCAACGGAAAGAATATATATGTCCTTGCAGAGCCGACGGGCTACAGGCGCATCCACCGCCCGATACCATCGTTCGAGGGACGGCATACCGAGGGTTTTGTCTCTGTAGCCTTCTCGGGAAACATGGGGGTCATACGCACAAAGCCGGGGCACGCCGGCAGCATAGCATACAAGATTGACTCCGCAGAGCTCGATGAGATACTCGGAACCATAGCGGGAGACGACACCATCTTCATCGTAACCAACCAGGACTTTACACAGCAACAGGTAATCAATGCCCTCGCCACTGTCATACCTGACATTTATTAGCACCGTTTTCAAGACAAACAATACTGATAGACAACAATGAAAGATATTAGGATTTTAGTAGCCGACGCATCACACGAGAAGTATGTCGATACTATCCTTGACACTATTCGACAAGCTGCCAGGAAACGAGGCACAGGAATAGCAGAACGTACACATGAGTATGTAGCTACGAAGATGAAGGAGGGAAAGGCTATACTCGCCCTCGACCCGACAGTCCAGACGGAGCTCGGAGACAAATTCGTAGGATTTAGTTATATCGAGACGTGGGGAAACAAGGAATATGTCACTACGAGTGGACTCATCGTTCATCCTGATTACCTCGGATGCGGGGTGGCAAAGCAAATAAAGAACTATACGTTTACCCTTGCACGGGTACGTTGGCCTCATGCCAAGATATTCTCGCTTACCAGTGGTGATGCCGTGATGAAGATGAATACACAACTCGGTTACGTGCCCGTCTCCTTCAATCAGCTCACTGATGACGATGCTTTCTGGCGTGGATGCGAAGGATGTATCAATCATGACATACTGGTGATGAAGCAACGGAAGTTCTGTATCTGTACGGGAATGCTCTACGATCCAGAGAAGCATACAGGAGAACCTACACCTATAGAGGTATTCCAAGACGTGATAAAGACTCTTACGCTGAGAGGAATACCGTTTTAGGTTTTAGGTTTTAGTTTTAGGTTTTAGTTTTAGGTTTTAGTTTTTGGTTTTAGTTTTTAGGTTGGAATAGCCTTGGTCGTTGAGAGAACTCCATTGTGCTGAAATGACCAAGCAGCGAAACAACCCCAGGAACTCTTCGACATGGTCGAAGAGAAAAAACAACGAAACAACAAAACAACAGAATAATGGCAGAAAAAAAGAAAGTGGTAGTAGCCTTCTCGGGAGGTCTTGATACCAGTTACAATGTGATGTATCTCACAAAGGAAATGGGATACGAGGTATATGCTGCTTGTGCTAATACAGGCGGGTTTAGTGCAGAACAGCTAAAGGCTAACGAGGAGAATGCCTACAAGCTCGGTGCTGTGAAGTATGTCACGCTCGATGTGACAAAGGAATACTACGAAAAGTCACTCAAGTACATGGTCTTCGGTAATGTACTGCGCAATAATTGCTATCCCATCTCAGTGAGCTCGGAACGTATTTTCCAGGCTCTTGCCATAGCACGTTATGCCAAGGAAATAGGTGCTGATGCCATAGCACACGGCTCTACTGGAGCAGGCAACGACCAGATACGTTTCGACATGACGTTCCTCGTGATGGCTCCTGGCATAGAAATTATCACTCTCACACGTGACAGAAACCTCTCACGTCAGGAAGAAGTGGATTATCTTAATGCCAATGGTTATTTTGCCGACTTTACAAAACTGAAATATTCATACAACGTAGGCATCTGGGGCACCAGCATTTGCGGAGGAGAAATACTCGACTCCACACAGGGATTGCCCGAAAGCGCATACCTCAAGCACGTCACCAAGGAAGGACCAGAAATCCTGAAGCTCGGCTTCGAGAAGGGAGAACTGTGTTCCGTCAATGGTGTGGTGTACGAGGATAAGATAAAAGCCATACAGGCTGTAGAGGAAATAGGTGCTGCATACGGCATAGGTCGTGACTGCCATGTAGGTGATACTATCATAGGCATCAAGGGACGTGTGGGCTTTGAGGCCGCAGCTCCGATGCTCATCATCGGTGCTCACCGCTTCCTGGAGAAATATACCCTCTCCAAGTGGCAGCAGTATTGGAAAGATCAGGTCAGCAACTGGTACGGAATGTTCCTCCATGAGAGTCAGTATCTTGAGCCTGTCATGCCTGACATAGAGGCTATGCTTACATCTTCACAGCGTAATGTGACTGGTGAGGTGACTCTCGAACTGCGTCCGCTCGGCTTCCAGACAGTAGGAGTAGATTCTCCTAACGACCTCGTAAAGAACAAACTTGGCGAATATGGAGAGACTGCCAAGGCATGGACCTCAGAGGATGCCAAGGGATTTATCAAGGTCACATCTACTCCTCTGCGCGCTTACTATCTCGCACACCCGGGAGAGAGAGACTAATCTGTGAATAATCATGGAGGTGGTGGAATGCCACCTCCACTTATATTGTATTTATGATAAAAGTAGGAATTCTTGGAGCTGCCGGATATACCGGAGGCGAGCTT
Organism: uncultured Prevotella sp.; assembly: GCA_945787895.1. Lineage (GTDB taxonomy): Bacteria > Bacteroidota > Bacteroidia > Bacteroidales > Bacteroidaceae > Prevotella. The sequence goes on from CALZJQ010000008.1 coordinate 39,403, forward strand.
ATAAGGTTGTTGATTAATCATCCTGAAGCGGAAATAGTTTTTGCAAATAGTGAGTCGAATGCCGGTAATAAGGTGTATGACGTTCACGAGGGACTTATCGGTGATACCCAACTGACATTCACCAATGAAATGCCTTTTGAAAAGGTCGATGTAGTATTCTTCTGCTTCGGTCATGGCAAGAGTGAGGCTTTCCTCAAGGAACATACTATTCCTGACAACGTAAAGATTATTGACCTCGCACAGGACTTCCGCATCAAGGGTAATCACGACTATGTCTATGGTCTGCCAGAGATACATCGGGAGGAAATAGCCAAATGTAAGCATCTTGCCAACCCTGGTTGCTTCGCCACCTGCATTCAGGAGGGATTGCTTCCGCTTGCAAAGGCCGGGCTGCTCACGCATGACATTGCGGTCAAT
>CALZJQ010000009.1 GCA_945787895.1 uncultured Prevotella sp.
GCAGATGAGTCAGAATAGTGAATAAAAAAATGGGAACAACTAACTGGACACCCTAGTTTCTTATAGAAATGTTGCCACACCATAAAGGTGAAACCGAACATAAAGATGGTTTCGCCCTTATGTGCTTCGAGGAATGTCTTCATTCCCTCAATGTCAAGTTCCATATTCTCGTCGAGCGCATACTGACGCTTGCTGCCGAACATCGAGAAGCCGAGGATGCCAGCACCACGGGCAGAGAACATATTGCGGTTTTTGATGACGGTCGATGAGTCGAGTATCAGCATCGGCACTCGTTGCGTACCCAGAAAGTGACTCACTATCTTTGTAAGACATGTCTGTTGGGCAGAAGAAGTCTCACGGTCGAGGAATATTCGGCTCACCTGCTGCCCTGTAGTACCTGATGACGTCATTGTCTTCACCACCTCTTCCTTTTCACAGCTTCTCAACTCAAATTCCTTGAACAGACGCACCGGCAGGAAAGGCAACTGGTCATAATCGGGCAGATTGTCCATATCCAACCCCACAGCATCCATCATCCTGCGATACGGCTCACATTGAGCATAATGCTTGCGAGTAAGTTCATGTAGCCGCTCGTTCAGCAAAGCACGCTTCTCTTCCTTAGATAGCGAATAAGGCGCTATCTCCAATATCCCGTTTATATCCATAGTCTATAACATTTTCTGCAATTCAGGATAGTCTGTCTTTCCACTCGTCTTGACAGGAATCTGTTCAATTACCATCACATGGAAAGCTCTTGGATTGAACCCAGTCTTCTCCACAAGCAGGTTCTTGATTTGTTCCTCCAGACCCTCTTCGGTCACGAACACTGTAATAAGGTCATCCACTCCGACACATGCGCAATCGGGAGTTATGGCTTTTATAAGTTGCTCCGTGGCATCAAGGTTCGTGCGGTTGCCCCAAACCTTAACAAAACGCTTCATGCGTCCCGTGATATAGAAGAAGCCGTCAGCATCACGTCTCGCAATATCGCCAGTATGCAGTACACCATGGTTCTCGTCGCCTTTCATCAGGTCTTTGCGTACCTCAGCATAACCAAGGCATACGTTCTCGCCCTTGTAGAGTAACTCACCCTCCACATCAGGCTCGTCAATCACCTTGCCGTCAGCATCCACCACCGAGAGTTCTCCGCCGGGTATGGCAATACCGATAGATGCATTCTTCTTGACAGCCTTATCAAAAGGCAGATAACTCATACGCGGAGCAGCCTCTGTCTGACCATACATGACGATAAACTCCCTGCCGTTCTGTCCTGCGAATTCTACAAACTCCCTCACGTATGCAGCATTCAGTTTACCTCCTGCCTGAATCATTGTCTTCAAATCGGGCAAGTCCATACGGAAGAAACGCAACCGCCTCAGCATATCGTATGTATATGGAACGCCTGCAATGGAAGTCGCCCTATGCTCTTTGATAAAGTTCCAAAACTCCCTCTGCATCACCGTCTTGTCGGTCAGCAGGATAGTTGCACCTTTGATAAGATGGCTGTTGATTACCGACATACCATAACTATAGAACATCGGCAAAGAGGTAACAGGACGCTCACTTTCTGTAATCCTCAGATACTCAGCAATACTCTCCGCATTGCTCTGCAAGTTTCTCTCTGACAACCGTACCAACTTTGGAGAGCCTGTACTGCCCGAAGTAGTCAGACACAGCAGAAGTTCAGGATTGATTTCCTTATTCGCTAATGGAGTATCGTATGTCATAGACAGCAGGGAATACTCCTGATACTTATAGATGGCCTTACCACCTATCTCTTCAACGCGAGTCGTTGGCATCCAGATGTACTCAGGCTGATATATGCCTATCAACCTCTGCACCAGTTCCAAATCCTTGCTTCCGTCGAGCAGCACCTGTGGAATATTCTTGTTCATGCAAGCCACATACCCCACAAACGAGCCGAGAAGGTTCTCGCAAAGCGTGAACACCAACCCTTTTCGAGGGAAGGCGGCAGCCATACGCTCAACCTCCTCCGAAAGTTGTCCGTAGGTCAATGACTCGCGACGGTCACTAATGACGGCTATTCTATCTCTGTATTGTTGTAAGTCAAACATCGTATATTGAGAAATCAAATTCTTTCTTCATAAATGTTTCCCCATGCCCTGGCAAAACCATCAAATCATCTTGTAAAGCCTTTAATTTGGGCAGGGTAATATTGAGCATGTCTTCTTTGTTTCCGCCTCTGAAACTCGTGATTATCTTATTGTCTTTTATTAACGAGTCTCCTGTAAAAACAATTTTTTCATCCATCACAATTAGACTGCTTGCTGGTGTATGTCCCGGAACATGTATGATGCGCACCCTGTGGTTAGTTATTTCTAATATCTGATTATCAGAAAAGAATACGTCCGGTTCTAAATCATAATCAGTTAGTTCGTTTATGAATGTCTCTGCCCGATGACCTCCATCGCTCATATCTTTTGTCGATAGAACAAATGCAACCAAACGAGGACTGCAGTTTTTCTTGGTTGAGAGTAAGCCTTTGCTATCCTTATGGCAATACAATGATATATCAAATTTATTCTTTAACCAATGCACTCCACAGGAATGATCGTAATGCTCATGCGTTAGGAACAAGTGTACTTTTTTAATATTTTTGGAATTAAACAACAGACTCACCTCTTCATTGATGTTCGAATCAACAACAATGGCTTCATCGCCCTCAATAAGAATATACATATTCGATTCTACAGGAGCGTATATACTTCTATAGAGCCTATATGTATCAATCTTCATGACATCCATTATTCTGCTAACTTGGCTTGAATTTTCTCTGCAATGTGTTCTGCATCAAGACCTGTATCTTTGAGCATCCATTTGTAGCTACCAGCATGTGGAAAATCTGTCAAACCGACATTTAAGACTTTTGTCATTGGCTTTTTTGAAGTTGCCATTTCTTCCAACACCGCAGCTCCAAGACCTCCGCTTATGAATCCTTCTTCACAAGTAACTACCAACTTGCAATCGTGGCAATATTTCTCGATGACTTCTCTATCAAATGGTTTGATTGTATGCATATTGATGACAGTACATTCTATGCCATTGCCTGCAAGTTTCTTAGCTGCTTGTAGCGACTGAAAAACCATTGTACCTGTTGCGACTATAGTAACATCTGCACCCTTTCGCAAAATGATTGCCTTTCCTATTTCAAATTGATAATCCTCCTTATAAACCATAGGATCTCCAGCCTCGCCGCAGAGACGTAAGTATGCAGGACCATCATATTTTAGCAACGCTTCTGTTGCCTTCACAACCTCTGTAGAATCAGCAGGAGATATGATGGTTAGATTTGGTATAGCTCGCATCAAACAAATATCATCCAAGCCATAATGTGTATTTCCTTGTTGCTGAACACCAAATCCAGCAGCAAGACCGACAACTTTAATATTATGCTTCATATAGCCACAATGAATCTTTACCATTTCATAACTTCTTGTAGCAATGAATGCCGCAAAAGAAGTGGCAAATACATTATAACCTTCGCTTGCGAGTCCTGAAGAGATACCAATCAAATTCTGCTCAGCAATGCCAACATTAAGAAATTTATCTGGATACATCCTGCTAAAACGCTCCAGACCTGAAGAACGAGCAAAATCAGCTGATATTGCCATCAAATTCTCATATGAAGGAGCCAATGCTGTTAGAGCAGAGCCAAAAGTTCCCCGCTTTCCCAACATAGACCATGTTCTGAGTTGTATTCGGTTGTATTCCATATTTCCACTTTTATTTTAGTTCATCGATAGCTTGATTATATTGCTCTTCACTCAGAGATGCATGATGCCACGAATTATTATTCTCCATAAAACTGATGCCTTTACCCTTTATTGTATTGCCAATAATGATAAGCGGACGACCATTCCTTGGACGATTCTCTAATGCATCTATAATCTGATCAACATCATTACCATTGATATCCATTACATTACAACCAAGAGCTGACAAAGTGTTATAGAATGGAATGTTCATAACAGCAATCGTGGTCCCATCCTGCTGATACCTATTGTGATCGATAAACACCACCAAGTTGTCAAGACCGAATTGAACAGCAGATACAAAAGCTTCAAAGGTACTACCCTCGTTGCATTCACCATCACCCATTGCTACATAGGTTGTATAGTCAAGAGACTTCTTTTTGGCATTGAGTGCTTTTCCGACTGCAAAGGAAATACCCATTCCTAAACTACCTGTAGAACATTCGATTCCCTTTTCAAGCTGTTTTATTGGATGAGCAGGATAAAGTCCTCCATCTGTCATGAAATTGTCGTGATACTCTTCTAATGAAAAAAAACCGCGAAGAGCCAATACAGAATATAAGACCGTATAAGCATGTCCTTTACTGAGAACAAAACGATCTCGGTTTTCTTTTGTCGGATTCGCAGGATTAACATTCATAGCACCACCATAAAGTACTGCGATATAATCGCTCAAAGACAAGGCTGAACCAAAATGTATTCCAACCTTACCTGTACGATAGGATGATTCAATTATCTCCCTACGCAAATCTTTTGCTAATTGCTTTATCTTGGTTCTATCCATAGTTGTAAATATTTATAAATTTGAAACAACAAGTCTCAAATCATTACCCCCCCCATCTACCTTAATGACCTCTCCGTTCACATAACTTGAATGATTGGAAGCGAGAAAAAGTATGACATCTGCTATTTCGCGTGGAGACGCACATCGTTTGAGAGCGACTCCCTTTAATATTTCATTTACAGCTTCTTGTTCGAGAGCCGACAACATCTTAGTCTCGGTTAATCCTGGTGCTACAGCATTAACTCTGATTCCTAATCCTCCAAATTCTCTTGCCATCTTCTTTGTGACAATATTAATCGCAGATTTACTTGCAGCGTATTCAAGTTGCGAAGTATCCTCTCCCCAAGCAGAAATGCTTGAAACATTCACAATTGTTCCATTTCGTTGTCTCATCATAGGACGGGCAACAAGTTGGCAAAGACTAAGTACACTAAAGAAATTCACTTCCATTACCCTTCTAATGTCTTCCATCTTTGTCATAGTGAAAAGTCTGCTTTCACTTACTATTCCTGCCGCATTTACTAAGATATCAATCGTCTTCTTTTCCTTGATTATTTCTTTCATACCCGATTTGATAGACTCGGAATCGCTCAAATCTATATACACCGGCCTAATCCATACCTTGTATTCCTGCTGAAGTTTATCTATCTGCTCCAGGAAGTTAGCATCTTCACGATGAACAACAGCCCAACAATTAGCACCTTGTTGAGCAAACAGGTGCACTGTAGCGAGACCTATCCCGCTACGTGCACCTGTGATAATTGCATTCTTACCTGTAAGCATCAGAAATCAATATCATATTTCTTAAGAATCTCCATACCCTTCTCATAAGACGAGAGATCAATGATATCATCTGTGTCAAGCATAATATCAAACGTATCCTCAAGAGCAGCGACAAGAGTCATGTGACCTACTGAATCCCACAGCTCCACACCCTGATATTTTAGATTCTCACACTGTTCTGCTTTTATCTGCAGAGTTTCTACAAACACATTAGTGTACTTTTCTAAATTTGTCATTTTAATAATGTATAATCGATGGACAAATAATACTATCAGTCTCGAAATAAATACTGCCCCAAGACAATCCTACTCCAAAGGCACAGCCAATACTTTTCAGATGTTTAGTCGCATAATCTGTATTACATTGGGTAACAATCGTGAGCGGAATGGAAGCGCAGCTTGTATTGCCATATTCAAACATACTATAAGGAGTTTTCCCAGGTGGAAAATTAAGTTTCTTCCTAATTCGTTCGTTCAAATAATGATTTGCCTGATGCATAACAAAATAATCAACATCATTAAGATTCAGATTATAAAAGTCAGCAAGTGAAGCAACGCTCTTAGGCGCAGTTGACATTCCAAAAGCAAATACATTCATACCATCCATTGAGCAGTCTATATTTCTTCTCTTTTGGTTGACACCATATTCAATGAATTGTAAATCTTCTTCTTTCACACCATTTCTACATCCGCCCGATGGTGTAAATATTGATTTGAAATCCTTTCCTCTCGTGCCATGCTCAAAATATATATCAGGCGCACTTTCGTCAAATTCCAATGCTGTACAGGTTCCTGCATCACCAAATATCGGTCGTGTCTCTTTATCAAGAGGTGAGTTTAGCAGAGTTGAAGTGTCACCGCAAAGAAGTAATACTCTTTTCAATGCTTTACCATTTATCAAAGACGATGCAGATGTCATACCAACGACCCATCCAGGGCAACCATGCTTTATTTCCATACATAAACAAGACTCTGGCAACTGCAATTTATCTTGCAATATACATGCGGTAGGAGGGACGATATAGTCAGCTGCAGAACTAACGAAAACGAGAGCATCTATTGTCTCCTTTTCCCATGATAATTCTTTCAGTAGCACCTCTGTTGCCTTAGCACATAAATCAGAGGCGGTTGTACCTGGGCTTACTGTGTGCTTCCTTATAATTTTGGTTTGAGCTATAACACGTTCCGCTTCTCCCTGCTTAAATACAGGGATGTCAATATTTTCCTCTATATGTTCTGGAACACACGCAGATATTCCCCTTATTGCAACATTTTCTATTCTTAAGAATGCCATAGTTCCTACTTATAATGTTGCTCCTCCATCAATAACCAATTCGTGCCCTGTGACCCACGCTGAGGCATCTGACAGGAAATATATGATTGCCCAGGCTATTTCTTCTGGTCTGCCATATCTCCCTAAAGGATATTGCTTCATGTCATTCTCAAGGTCTTGTTCTGAGAGCGCACCATCGTGAATCAGTTTTGTCTCCACCATACCCGGAAGAACGGCGTTGCATCGGATAAGTTTTGATGATAATTCCCTTGCACAATAACGCATATATGCAGACAGAGCTGCTTTGGATGCTCCATATATACCATTACCCGGACTTGACAATATAGAAGCTATGGACGAAGTGAAAACTATTGAAGAAGCTTTTCTCAGTTTCTTTTTCTTTAATAGCCATTTAATCAGTATCATTGGCGCAAATGTGTTTGTTGCAAATACATTATGCAAATCGTTTTCTTTGTAGAAAGATACTGGTTTGGTAACTGATATTCCAGCATTATTCACCAGCCCATCCAACTCAGGAGATTCCGCTGCAATGCGTTTCACGTCATCCTCAGAGGTCAGTTCTGCTTTTATTATCACGTGACCTTCTCCTGACAATTGGGATAATGTCTCGTTCAACCGTTCTTCGTTTCGCCCTACGATGACTACTCTCGCGCCCAGTCTTGAACACTCGATAGCCGTGCTCCGTCCTATTCCTGACGAAGCTCCGGTTATCAATATCGTCTTTCCTTCCAATGAATATGGATTGTACATATCTTTATATTTCTATGATGTTAGGACATACTATGTTCTCAGTCTCGAAGTATGCGGCACCCCATGCGAGACCCGTTCCGAAACCGCAGGCGATCGTCTTCTGTCTCGTCGTGCCCAATTTCTCCCTTCGCTCTGACAGCAGTGCCATCGGGATGCTCGCACTTGTGGTGTTGCCGTAATTGCGCAAGCCTACCAGCACTTTCTCCGCCGGCATCTTCAGCCTCTTGGCTATGTTGTCGATGATCAGTTTGTTTGCCTGATGCAGGGCGAGGTTGTCTGCGCAGTCCATGTCTATGCCGTACTCGGCACATAATTTCTTGACAGCTTTCGGCACTTTCGTTATTGCGAAAGAGAATACGTCCATTGAGTCCATCCTTGATGTCACCTCCTCCATTGGCAATGTTCCCTCTATCGCCCTCAGCCGTTTCATGAGTGTCTCTATGGTAAACGGATTCCTATATCCTCCGTCCTCTGCTGCAATGGCTACTCCATCCTCGCTCTTCGTTCCTATATTGAAATAGATGGGAGCGGCTGTGTCATCATACTCCAACGCCGTTGCCGTTCCGGCATCGCCAAAGAGCGGTCTCTCCTCTCGGTTGCTCCTATTCTGCACCTTGCTCACCGTGTCACCGTCAAGCAACAACGCACGCCTGATTTTACCCCCCCCGACAAGAGATGCTACAGATGAGAGAGACGTGACCCAACCGGGACATCCATGGTAGAAGTCAAGGCACATGGTGCTCTCTTTCAGTCCCAGTTTCTCATGCACCACGAAAGAGTTGGGATGGTTCAGATAGTCAGGAGTCTGCGTGCAGAAAGCCAGCAGGTCAATAGAGTCTTTCTCCCACCCTAATTCTTCTATCAGCCTTTCTGCCGCCCGGAGGCAAAGGTCAGAAGATGTTATATCCTTTGGCGATACGTGCCTGCGCTCTATTCCTGTAGCGGCAATCACCTGCTCGGCTTCTTCCCTGCTTGCATAGAATGGAAGCGTGCTGTTCTCTTCTACCTGAGAGGGTACGCAACCCGATAGTCCACGGATTGCGACCTTATCCACTTTTAGGAATGCCATGATTACTCTGCCTTGCTTTGAACGATGTTGAACAAGTCCTGAATGGTAACGGCAGAACGCATATCGTCTCCCTTGAGCGTCACGTCGTACTCCTCGTCAACCATTGCAATCAGCGACAGGGCAATCAGCGAAGAATACTCGTCCAACTCATGGAATACTGTTTCTGGAGTGAATACACTTGCATCAGTCTCATCAAACTGTGCGGCAAAATTCTCGATAAAATCGTTAATGTTCATTTTTGTTATTATTTTTGTTTTTGTTATTGTTTTTGTTATTGTTATTGTCTTTGTCTTCTCAAGTTCAGAAGTTCAATTTCTTGGCAGGATTGCCGAACACGTGAAGATTGTCCGAAAAGTTTCTCATTACCACGCTGCTTGCTCCCACCTCGACGTTGTTGCCTATCCTCTTGTGCCTGATGATGGTAGAGCGGACGTGCAGGATGGATGAGTCTCCCATGCCTGCATATCCTCCAAGAAAGCAATGTGCTTCTATCGAACAATATTCGCCCACCTTAACGTCATGTCCGAGTACAGAGAAAGGATGTATCATGGTGTGTCTGCCAATGACGACGTTGTCTGAGACGCTTGACCATCCGGCAATGAACGTCCCCTCGCCTATCGTGGCAGTGGGATTGACATGAGCTCCATTGCATATTATTGTCATGAACTTCCCTCCCTTGCGTTCTATCATTTCGGCAAAGTGCTTGCGCCATTTTGGGTCTCCCATGGCGATAAAGAATACATCATCGGGCTGTATCTCGTAATCATTCGGTGCGCACAATATAGGTGGGTACTCGCCTTTCAGCCCCTCCAGTGCATCCGCCTTGGAGTCAAGGAAGCCTTTGACCTCAAACTCCTTATTCATATAGGCTTCTGTGTGTATCGCTGCATCATACACTTCGCGCCCCCATCCGCGGGCACCGACTATCAACAGGTGTTTCATTTTGCTATGTTTTTTAACAGAAGTTTCGCTGGGCTTCAACTTCCTCGGTTTTAAGGTTATACGGTTATACGGTCGCTTCGCTTTTACGGAGGTTACGTTATATTCCATACAAGCGTATAACCGTATGGAAGTAGAATTATTGATATGTCATTTATTTCTTGTTCACTAATGCTTATCATTATGTCAGCATCCTCTCTCTGATGAAAGAGCATTCCTCAGAATCCAGTGACAATGACCGTTTATTGGTATTCTTAAAATACTCGTCTATTGTCAAATCAAAATACGGAGGTACCCAAAGTCTTCTTACCGATGATTTCTTGTGTATTGCGGGCTGACCGGCAAACACGCAATTCTCTCCATATTGGGTAAAATCCTTGTTGGCTACACTGTTCGCTGCCACGGTAGAACCATCTGGCAGCACTGTACCTTTCATTATTGAAACCCTGTTGCCTATCCAGCAGTAGTTTCCTATTTTTATTGGCTTGTTATTGTAACCTATTTCGTTCCTATCCGTATTCAAAAGATAATGGAAGTTTGTATCAAAGATTTGTACCTCCCATGATGTTCTGACTCTCCTGCCGATGGTTATTGATTCATAACATACGATTTTCGACCTGGCATGTAAGAAAAAGGCATGTCCTACAGACAGTCTCGCTTTTTTACCTACATAGACAATACTTCCGTTTTCAATCTCTGCCACGCCGTTTATCTCCCAAACACCCTCTATATTAAGCCTTGTACTCATCCAAGGTTTGTGTCCAAAAATGTCACATAACAGGATTCCTATCTTAATCATGCCAGCTGTGACGTATGTAGGTCTTAGGATTATCCTCCCATTGTTGCCGATATTGATTTCTGCATTTCCATAGATGAACACAGGTAACAGTATTGCCTGCTCAAATGGCAAATGCCTGAAATTAAAGAGCAACGAGGCTATTATTCTCGCATGAGGAGTAGTTATCAGAAGCTTTAGGCTTTTTAGAAATATGATTAATGTCATAAGATTCTCATATAGCTTTGTGATTAAAAAAAAGAAGAGAATGAGACAGGCATAAAAAAAAAGACGTGGAGCGCTTCCTGTTACTCGTTCCACGATCTATAGGCTCTCGCATTGCCCTTCTTGTCGAAACGAGCAACGCTGAAAGCCCCACGCCGTGTATGTACAGACCTGCACCGACGCCGGGCATAAATGATGCCAAGAGCCAATGAGGGTTTACGATACACCTGTCGGGGCGTTCCCGTTGCTTTGTTTTTGACAAGAAGATTGAATTTGCGAGATTCATAGATCGTCAAAACCAAAGCGTTATAGGTACGCCTTTCTTATGATGTCATGTCAGATACCCGCTTTCCGCCCTCGGGGCTTTCAGCATGGGTATTGATGTGCAAAAGTAATAATTTTTCTTTACTTACAAGAAAAAAGTGAGGGAAAAATGGACGTATTTGAGAAAAATGTTGTTTTTTCCGGGATTGCGGCGTCGTTTGTTGAGGATTTCCATTCTTTTTCCTTATCTTTGCAGGCATGAAAAAGGATGGACTGCTTGCTTCGCTGCTCGATTTCGTGTTTCCCCGGTTTTGTCCCGCCTGCGGCGCCCGGCTGAGGATAGACGAGGAGGCGGTGTGCCTTCACTGCAATATTCTCCTGCCGAGGACTAATCATTGGCATACCCCGTCAGAGAACAGTATGGAGCAGTTGTTCCGCGGGAGGGTTAAGGTGGAGAAAGCCGCGGCTTTTTTCAGATATAAGTCGAAGACGGACAATGCGGGCATTGTCTATGATTTCAAGTATCATCACCGCCCGCAACTGGCTTTGAAGATGGGTGTCATGATGGCTGAGGAAATGAAAGGGCATGGTTTCTTTGACGGCATCGACTGCATCGTCCCCGTGCCTCTCTCGCTGAAGAGGAGGATGAAGCGGGGATACAACCAGAGTGAGATGCTGGCAAGGGGGGCAGGGAAGGTGACGGGGCTGCCCGTGCTTCCATGGGTGGTGATAAGGAAGAGGTTTGACGGCAGTCAGACTCATTTGTCGAAGTGGGAACGTGACAGCAACGTGAAGGGTGTCTTCGAACTGAGGGATGCCGATTCCATTGCGGGGAAGCACGTGCTTGTGGTGGATGATGTCATTACCACGGGTGCCACCGTAGCTTCATGTGCCGGAGAGCTGCTGCGTGCCCGGGACTGCCGTGTCAGCGTGCTGTCGCTGGGATTTGCCAGCAAGAGGGAGTAGTATGGTTTGGTTGTTTGGTTGTTTGGTTGGGTGTCTTGGAAATGAAGTCGAATGCTAACAACCAAACAACCAAATACTACAACTGCACCTTTACCGCCACGGTGGGATTGACGAAGAAAGAATCGTCGTTGAACGTGTTATACACGAAATTGTTGCTCAGTTCTATCTCCGTGCCGATGCTGACGTGCCTGCCTGCGTTGTACCACAACTGCGGCTCTGTGAGCAGGACGAGCTGGCCGTGCCCGTTCTGCTTCTCGCCCCGCCAGAGGTCTATGAAGCCGGAGAAGGTGACGGCTCCGCGGAGAAACGTGGTGCTCCACACCCCTGTCAGCTGACATGAGGCATAGGAATGGGTATAGTCATAGCTCTTGAAATTGTGCTTGTAGAGAGCCTGCACGGAATAGGTGGCGGAGAAATCGGCATTGTGCCCGTTCCAAGCCACACCGGCAAGCCCAGCCTGCTGAAAACTTCCGAAACGGTTCAGTCCTCCATCATACTCTACATGGGCTGCGAAGCCTTCCTTGCCAAGATTGAACTCCCGCGATATTTCGGCGTATGCGGCCTCAGTGAATTTCCGGCTGAAGTCTATATCGACGAAATAGAACCATGAGCCTGATGCGTCCGCCTTGAACTGCTCAAGGGTAAGCGTGACTTTCGGACGTGCGGCCTGCGTCTCTGAATAGAGGGTGCGGCCGAAATCATAATGTAACTGTACGTTCTGTGCTTGTGTGCCTGATGCTGTCAGCAGCATGAGGGAAAAGAGAATTTTCTTCATTAGAGTTTTGCAATTTGTGGTTTTGACCTGCAAAGTAACAAAAAAAATACGGAAAAGCCTCTATTATTGTTAAAAAAAACTCAAATCCTTGTTTCTTTTCCTCTCATCTTGCCCGTTTCGGGAAAATATCTGTATATTTGCAGGGTTGTTGTTTAGTTGTTTGGTTGGATGTGGCGCAATGGAGTCGAATACTATCAACAAGACAACAAAACAACAAAACAACAAAACAACAAGACAACAAAACAACAAGACAACAAAACAACAAAACAACAAAACAACAAAACAACAAAACAACCAAACAACAAGACAACCAAACAACAAGACAACAAGACAACCAAACAACAAGACAATGAAATACGCAGAATACATCAGGAGAATTGAGATTGACTCGCTTTGGAGCGGACGAAAGCATATCGTCTGGGAACTCGACCGCAAGGTGAATATCCTGAGCGGTGTCAACGGCGTAGGCAAAAGCACTATCCTCAACAGGCTCATCACGCCCCTGGGATTTCCCGACAAGGGAGAACTGCCTCGTGGAAATGGCGTGAAGGTGGATGTCGTGCCGGAGGATGCCACGCATATCCGATATGACGTGATACGCTCCATCGACCGCCCCTTGATAAATGCCGAGATTGCCTCAAAGCTGGATTTCAACGTGGCTACGGAACTTGACCTGCAACTGTTCACCCTCCAACGCCGTTACCTTGACTATCAGGTGAACATCGCCAACCGCATGATAGCTGCACTGCAGGAGGGTAAGGCTGAGGAGGCTCAGCGCCTGTCGTCGGTGAAGACACGGTTTCAGGACATGATAGACCGCCTTTTCTCCGAGACGGGGAAGAAGATAGTCCGCACTGCCAACGAGATACGTTTCATGCAGATGGGCGAGGAACTGACGCCTTACAAGCTGTCGAGCGGAGAGAAGCAGATTCTCGTCATCCTCCTCACCGTACTCGTCGAGGACAACCAGCCTTACGTCCTGTTCATGGACGAGCCGGAAGTGAGCCTGCATATCGACTGGCAGCAACAGCTTCTGGAACTTATCACCACGCTCAACCCCAATGCGCAGATTATCCTCACCACCCATTCTCCCGCCATGATCATGAACGGATGGATGGATAGTGTGACCGAGGTCAGCGAGATTGAGGGGTAGTTGTAGTACCGGGTTGTTGGTTGTTGGTTTTTGGTTATTATAGCTTTGCTTCTTGAGGAAGACTCCATTGGAAAGACAATACTAACCAAAAACCAAAAACCAAAAACCAACAACCAAACAACCAGACACCATGTCAAAACTCTCCATTTCTTCTACATATATCTCAGCAGCTAACGCATTGCAAGGCAAACGGAAAAGGCGCAGAATAGTGGCTTACGTGGAAAGCTACGATGACGTGCTGTTCTGGAGGACCGTGCTCAGTGACTTTGAAAACGAGGAAAGGTATTTTGAGGTCATGCTGCCCACGCGCAACTCATTATCAAAGGGCAAGAAAAAGGCTATCATGTCCATGCTCTCCGCTGGAGGAGGCAAGAACATGATAGCCTGCGTGGATGCTGACTATGACTATCTGCTGCAAGGGTGTACCGAGGCATCCAAGGTTGTCATCGGCAATCCCTACGTCTTCCATACCTACGTCTATGCCATTGAGAACTACCAGTGCTATGCGCCCTCCCTGCACAACGTATGCGTGATGGCGACTCTCAACGACCATGCCATCTTCGACTTTACAGGCTTCTTTTCTGATTTCTCCGAGATTATCTTCCCGCTCTTCGTGTGGAACATCCTGCTCTACCGCACAGGTGACTACCATGACTTCACGATGACTGACATGAACCACGTGCTGGAGATGGGACGCTTCCCCGTCCATGACCCTCAGCCCGCCTTGGAGAAACTGTCGAAGAAGGTGAACTCCAAACTGGGAGAGGTGCGCAGGAAGCATCCGGGAATGAAAGAGAAACATGAGGCTCTGGCGAAAGAACTGGAAAGCCTCGGCATCACCCCTCAGACCACTTACCTTTATATTCAGGGGCATCACCTCTTCGACGCCATCGTAACGCCCATCGTAGGAAGGGTCTGCGAGCGGCTGAAGCACGAGCGAGAGAGGGAGATACGCAGGAAGGCATGTCATGCCGTACAGCAACAGAACGAGATTTCTGCCTACAACAACTCCATCTCCGACGCTGCCAGAATGCTGAAGAAA
Organism: uncultured Prevotella sp.; assembly: GCA_945787895.1. Lineage (GTDB taxonomy): Bacteria > Bacteroidota > Bacteroidia > Bacteroidales > Bacteroidaceae > Prevotella. Next base: position 14,592 of record CALZJQ010000009.1, read on the forward strand.
AATACAGGATACATGCGCTCCGCTCCATTCCGACGACTGCGGGACGACATAGAGAGACTGCTGGGAGAGAACGATGACCCACCAAGAGAATCTTAACGAAACGACACATTTGCCCAATGAACTACATACTCAACGCTTACGCAATACAGGACATAGGACTCAGAACCAATCAGGAGGACTGCTTCTTCCCTGCTTTCATCGACCCTTGCCATTATGACGCCACGGAAAGGGAATGGTCATTCTATGACGGCACTCCACACACGGACGACAGGCTCTTTATCGTATGCGACGGCATGGGAGGGCACGACCGTGGGGAGATAGCGAGTCAGACGGTGACGCAGGTGATGAGTTCCTATCTCCTGAAATCTGCTTCCATAGAAGGCAGTTTCCCCGACGAGATGGTAGGGAAGGCAGTGGAAAAGGCACGCCAGGCCCTTGTAGAACAGGATGACCCGGAGGAGGTGATGAAGATGGGCACGACGATGGCTTTGCTGAAATTCCACGCAGAAGGTGCCACGGTAGCTCACATAGGCGACAGCAGGGTTTACCACTTCCGTCCTGCACAGAAGTCGGAAGCCGCAAGGATGCTGTTCCGCACAGAAGACCATACCATGGTCAACGACCTCGTACACAGCGGACGGATAACCCATGCACAGGCAATGCGCTCCAAGGACAGGCACATCCTCTCACGGGCGATGATGTCCCACCAAGGGATAAAGCCGAAGGCCGACATCCATCATATCACCGACATAAAACCCGGGGACGTATTCTTCCTATGCACAGACGGCATCCTTGAGACGCTGGACGACGAAAGGCTCTGCTCCCTGCTTACCGACCCTAACTACGGAGACGTGCAGAGAATACAGATGATACTGCACGAATGCTTAGACAACAGGGATAACCACACAGCCCTCTTCATAAGGGTACAGGACATACTGAATACCACGGACAGAAGGACCTCTGATGCGTCTCTCGCTCCAGGAACGGTACTACGCAGCGAAAACTATACATATCACATAGAAAGGGTGCTGGGAAGCGGAGCCTTCGGTATAACATACCTCGTCAATACCAACGTGGCTATGCAGGGGCAGCTCGGCACCATCCACACCGGCGTGAAGGTAGCCCTGAAAGAGTTTTTCATGCACAAGGAGATGAAGCGGCAAGGAGTTGACCTGATACCTGTTTCAGACGAGGAGAGCGTCAAGAGATATGCCGACAAGTTCAGGAGGGAGGCCTCGAAACTTGCCATGCTCTCGCATCCCAACATAGTCAAGGTGCTGGAGGTCTTTGAGGCAAACAACACGATATACTACTCCATGGAATATCTCCCTGACGGCACGCTGAACGACTATGTGAACAAAAGGGGCGGACTGCCGGAAAAGGAGGCCATAGCCTGCATCAGGCAGATTGCCTCTGCCCTGCTCTACCTGCATACCAACAAGCTCCTGCACCTCGACATCAAGCCTGCCAACATCATGCGCATCGAGAGCACCAACACGCTGAAGATAATAGATTTCGGACTTGCCAAAAGATATGAGAAGAACGGCGACCCCGAGTCAAACTCTTCCTTAGGCTCCGGCACTACGGGCTACGCCCCACTGGAGCAGGCTGACGCATACGGAGAGCACGAGTTCTCACCCGAGATGGATGTCTATGCCCTCGGCGCAACATACTACAAGCTGCTGACGGCCCATGTGCCCAACAATGCCATCGACGTGCTCAACAAGGGACTGTACACCCTGCCTCTCGTAAAGAAAGATGTCAGCCAGAAAAGCATCGACGCCATCAAGGCTGCAATGGAGCCTACGAAGGCAAAACGCCTGAAGACCGTCGATGCTTTCCTCGACATGCTGCCGAGAGTGGATGACGAGACGATTTTCAAGGAGACGGAGACAAGGGATTTCAGGCTGTGGATGGTCATCGTCATCGGCGTTGCCGTGATTAGCACCATTTTCGGCATACTGTTCTTCAACGACCATGAAAGGAAAGAGACGGAGACTCCCGTGGCTGCGACAAGCGGCAACCGCCTTGACATAGAAATGGTAGAAGTAAAAGGAGGGACGTTTGTCATGGGATGCGATACAAAGACCGACCCCGAAGCTGAGGAGGACGAGTCGCCCCGCCATGTGGTAGAGGTGTCATCGTTCAAGATGAGCAGACATGAGGTGACTCAGGCTCTGTGGAAAGCCGTGATGGAAGACGCTGACATGACGGGGAGCAAGAATGCGAGATACCCGATAGCCAACGTCAGCTGGGACGAGGTACAGACATTCATAAAGCGTCTCAACGAACGTACGGGACATCATTACCGCCTGCCTACAGAAGCAGAATGGGAGTATGCGGCTCGTGGCGGCAATGGCAAGGAGACCGGACACAAGTACAGCGGAGGGGATGACATTGAGAAAGTGGGATGGTGCGGACAGAACAGCGGAAACCACCTGCATCCCGTAGGTACTCTTCTTCCTAACGCTCTCGGTATCTATGACATGAGTGGCAACGTATGGGAATACTGTTCTGACTGGTATGGAGAATACAAGGCTGGCAAGCAAGTCAATCCCACAGGAGAGAAAGAGGGGAACTATCACGTCATCCGCGGAGGCAGCTGGGCTTCGGAACCGCATACCTGCAGGGTAAGTTACAGGCAGGACGAATCCATTCTCTCCGGAGGAGTGGATGTCGGAGTGAGGTTAGTGGAGTGAGGGGAGTTCCTAAAATCTGGAACTTCCACCCTTCCGAACCACATAAATCCCCGGAGGTAGATGAGTCTTACCCTTTTCTCCAAGGAACACTCCAGTGACGGAATAAACATACTCCTTGGTATTGCCGCATGATGGCTGAGAGACAGCCGAGGTCACTCGTCCGACAGAGACAGTCTCATCCCCCCCCCGCATGGTTATCTCCACTTCCTTTCCATTCTCCGTCATTATCCTGACGGGGGAAGGATATGCCGGACCGACCGCCGCCCTGACAGACAACAGAGACATAACGAACAGGATAAAAAGGATGCTGCTCCCCTCTTGCCCCAACCTTGTCGGAATATAAGAACCCATTTGCTTAGACCTTATCGAATCTCGTCATTTATACAATGCCTTTCTCTCACGAAAGACAGGAATTTGATCAACCCACCATGAAAAAAAATCACGGTTCAGCATCCTGCGTCAAAAGCGTTGCAGTAGCACGGCGGTTAAGGAAAGAAGGGGATAGCTTATCCACTCCTCCCGATGCCTTGACAGATATTGATTCGCGTGGAATGCCCATCCTGACCAACTCGTCGGCAAAAGCATTGGCACGACCTTCGGAAAGGTGTCCGTTGAGGGCTGCGTCGCCCGTAGCGGCATCTGCATAACCCTCCACCCTGACCTTGCAGCCTGTCTGTTTCACATACTCTACTAACTCTATACACTGACTGAGCTGACCACGGTCAGTAAGCGAAGTGCTCATGGCATCGAAGAATACAGACACTGGAATGCACGTCACCTCACGCACGGTGTCTGCCTTCACTTCCTCTCCCGTCTGCCTCTGAGAGTCAGCAATCTGCTCTCTCATACGTTCGTTCTCGGCATTGAGGTCGGCAATCTGCGCATTGAGGGCATCCGTCTCTGCCTGATGGAGCATATTGACAGCATCAATATCGACACTTTTCCTCCAACCTACCCTACCGATATTCATCCTTACGCCCAGCTCGGCATACACCATGTTGTCATGATTCATCCACAGGCGATTACGGGACGAACGCTCGACAGCCGACATTCCGTCTGCATCATACTCGCTGACCAGCAGTCCGAGTTCGGCATATAGATTGAAGGAAGGGGAAACCCTCCAGGAAGAATGTAATCCGGCAGAAAGGGAAAGGGCATACATATCCGCCCTGTCACTATGATTAAATCCAGCACCGAAGAAGAGGCTCATGTCCCAGACACGTTCTTCCTTGTATCCGGAAAAGAGATTGATTACATTTATCATCGGCTGGAACTGAATGTTGTAAGTCTTGTTGTCATTCTTGCCTGAAGAATCCGACATTACGCTCCTTCCCCAAAATCCCATCAGCTTCAGGCGCAAAGCTATGTTGGGCGAAGTATGTTTTCCGATGGAAAACGAAAGGGCTGGGGTCGCACGGAATGACCTGAAAGGACTCTTTGACAATGAGAGTCCGTGCTCCTGGTCAGAATAGAAAGCAGTCCAATCCGCACCCAACTGCAAGAACCAGTTGCTCCAGAATCCATTAGTTGCCACGCTGTACTGCAAGGCAGGATATGAATCTTCCTCGTCCTCAGAAATATCATCGACAGACAGAGTAGTCAAATCATTCTGAAAGTCATCTTCTTGCGCTGCTACAGGAAGAGATATAACAAATATGAGCAATAACACAAAATATTTCTTCATAAGACTAAAAAAGAGAGATAATATTGTTTTCAGAAATAGTTGCAATAATCTTCTTACCATTGTAAGTATAAAGATATGACCGACACAGAAGAAGACGGTCAACAAGAGAGGTCATCTCGTCAGATGAAAGAATCTGACCATAAGGTATTGCAGCCTTCTCAGCCAATTCCTGTGCAAGGATGGTATTCACCTCTTCTTCAACCTTTGCCCCACTGCTGACTGCAGAATCGACAAGCTCCGTCACCAACCTTACGGGGTCAAGTCCGTCGATGCCTGCAGGATAGCCAGACAACTGATAGCTCATGCCTCCCATATCAGTAATCTCAAAGCCAAGGGAAGACAAATCATTCACGATGGACTCCATCTGTTCCGAATAGGATGCAGGAAACGATACTATCTCGGGGAACAGCATCTTCTGGACATGAGAAGAGTTGTCCTCCAACGCCCTCATGTATCCCTCAAAACGTATCTGAGAGTCTGCCCTGTGCTGATCTACGAGAAAAAGCCCCGTCGGTATCTGAGAGACGATGTACATTCCATTGTATTGCATATACTCATGGGAACGGGCATGGAAGACGCCCTCCCTTTCTCCTGCAGGAGACTGATTTCCAGAGGGCTCAGTCTGCGAAGAAGGAAAGAGGTCAGTGATTATGATGTCCTTAGAATCCGTTCCCCTTGCACCTGCATACAGTTTTTCCCAGTCCATATTGTCACGAGACATTCGCTCCGCACGTGTTCCAAGCGAGGCACTTTTCGCATTTCCCCATATAGAATGAGGCGCAGACATAGGAGACGCTTCCTTCATCTCAGCAAAAGGGTTGTACTGAGTATCGACTTCCCACGTAGGCTGGGTAATGGAAGAAAGATTCACTGAATTATACGCTGGAATGTCAGGACGCCCCGCCGTGTCAAAATCGAGTTCCGTAACAGAAGAATACTGTCCGATGGCATTCTGAATGTTTGCGAGGAGCAGCTGCCAGATAGCCTGCTCGTTGGTAAACTTTATCTCTGTCTTTACAGGATGGATATTCACATCAATATCCTCCGGATCGACAGAAAGATAGATAAAGTACGGCACCTGCTCGCCGGAAGGTATCAGCCTTTCATATGCTTTTTGCACGGCCTTATGGAAATAAGGATGCTTCATGAAGCGTCCGTTGACAAAAAAGAACTGTGGAGCACCGCTTTTTTTCGAGGACTCCGGCTTTCCTATATAGCCCTTTATCCCGCATATTGAGGTCTGGTCTTCTACCGGAAGCAGCGTCTTGCTTATCTTTTTTCCAAAGAAATCCACGATACGTTGCAGGAGGGTCGTAGCCTGGAGCACCATGACGGGTTGGCCGTTCTGGTAAAACTCAAACTTGATATTTGGATATACGAGGGCTATCCTCTCAAAAGTTTCGGTGATGTTCTTCATCTCCGTCTTGTCACTCTTGAGGAATTTCCTCCTTGCAGGCACGTTGAAGAAAAGATTCTCCACCGTGAAATTACTGCCTGCCGCACATGCCACCTCCTCCTGACTGTTCACGTTGGAAGAGCCTGCAATCTTGAGACAAGTGCCAAGTTCCTCTTCTCGCCTACGAGTCTGTAAAGTAACCTGCGCCACAGCGGCGATGGAAGCAAGGGCTTCACCTCGAAATCCCATGGTATGAAGAGTGGCAAGGTCAGCAAAACGAGTAATCTTTGACGTGGCGTGACGCTCAAAGGAAAGACGGGCATCCGTATCAGACATTCCACACCCGTCATCAATAACCTGTATTGATGTCCTGCCGGCATCCACAATGAGTATCTTAATCGTTGAAGCTCCGGCATCAATGGCATTCTCTACCAATTCCTTCACCACAGAAGCAGGCCGCTGTATCACCTCTCCTGCAGCAATCTGATTTGCCACATGGTCTGGCAGTAATTGTATTACGTCCATCAGTCAATCTTTTTCTTAGGTGGTTCTCTTCTCTTTTCCTCCTTCAGCATTGCGTCCTTTCCCTTACCTCTCCAGATGAAAATATCGTCTTTGTCAACAGGTCGGATATAGTCGAACCAAGCGAAATTGGGCAACCTCAATCTGTTTGGCGGTATCTGAGTAATAGGATACATCGTGCCCTCGGCACTGCAAGTCCAAATGCGGTCCAACTTTCTCTCGGAAGTAAGATACATCTTCATCGTGTCCGTCTCAAGATAATTAAGTCCTATCAGCGTTGTATCTGCATCATCTACAGGATAATAGATGGCTATCACGTTGCCTACTGACCATGTCTGACGTGGTTTCCCTTCCTCGAAATAGACTCTCATCTCCTTGGCTGACACCTGATTATAATGAAGAGAGTCCATCTGCTCTACGCTCAGTGCCTGACCTATCACGTCGGCATAATGCACTACAGAATCCTTCATGTATGCATGCATCACTTCACCGAGCACCTGCCTTCCCATATTCCACACTATAGGATCGCGATACAGCGTCATGCAAGAATCTAACGATGTATATACCAACGAGTCGCAGACAGCCTGAATGTCCCTGCGGTAGATGCGTACCTTATTGAAAGCATGAATATCACGATAGACAGAATCCGTCTCTATATTGTAAGAAAAAATCTTTATACTGTCTGCATGCATATAGAGCGTGTCCTTCTGGGAATAATCCATCACTACAGCAGAGTCCGTAGCATAACCATAACCCGTATTTTCCTCATAATATATATGATTGCCAAGGAAAATATTCTTGTTTATCGAATCTACATAAACGACATTGCCAAAACCCTCATTCACATTAGTCTTGCTATTGGTATAAAGACTATCTGCCGTTATAGTTTTGGACCCATTGTGTACTGTGGATCTGCCATAAAGCTCAGAACGTTCAGTAGTGGAGTTATAATATCCATCATTCGTGTGGACAATACCATTATTTGACTTGATGATTGACGGACCTACAACGTGCGACAATGCAGTCTTGGTATCATAATATAAGGTATCGGAAGACATCGTGAACTGCTTATTCCTCAGTTTCACGTTATAATAAAAGACAGATTGGCGGGTCTCCGTATTGTATTGTCCCCAGTCAGAAGTCAGGGTGCTTCCCTTATCTACAAGTTTTCCTCCTTCGAAGAAATAGGCAATACCGTACATCCTGTCATAGTTGAGAGAGTCACAATACAGCTTTGACTTTCTGTGGGTAAGCACTACATTACGTCTTGCCTCCGCCATCTCGTCATTACCGTCATACCAAGCGTAATCAGATGTAAGGGTCAGGGTATCTCCCTGACGCAGGCGGACGTGGCCAAAAGCCTCAAAACTGTTGCTCTGCTCAAAGAAATATGCACTGTCGCACGTCAACGTTCCACCCTTGTGGCGAAATGAAACCTTACCTTTTGCTATCTGAGCGTCAGGATGTGGACCATACATGTCATACTGCAACTGGTCAGCATGAACGAGATAGATACGATTATCCTCTTGTTTCGCACCAGCCCTTTGACGGCGCGGCTTCACGGAGTAAGCCAAGCTCAATCCAAAAAAGCACAGGACCATAATCAATATAGTTCTGTGCCATTCATATCTTCTTATATTATCAGTTGTCTTCACTTTATCCAACCTTCATATTCAAAATTACAGTTCTTATAGCGGTCATCCATCTTTACGTAAGTATCGGCCACCTTCTTCCTTACCCATTCATGGATGACCCTCTCACGCTCATGTGCAAGAACTACATTCCTCATCACCTGAAAGTCCTCCGTAATGGTAGCCCTGTGACCTTCGGTACGAGATTTCAGCTTCACTATCGCACAGACCGTCTTTCCCTTTTCGTTTATCATCGTGAATGACTTGGATATCTGTCCCACCTGTAAGGTATCTACTACTCTTGCCACCTCTGTAGGGAGATCCTTCATCCTGAATTTGGAAGTACGGCCATCTTCATTCTGAATAGACATGAGACCATAGCTGTTACGGGTATCCTTGTCATCAGAAATATACGTGGCACCTTCCTCGAAAGAGAATTTCTCTGCACGTATCTCTCCCGCAATGGAATCAAGACGTGACAATCCCGTTTCTATGGCTTGCTGAGGAACCTTCGGCTTGCGGAGAATATGGCGGAACTTAATCTTGTCTCCTCGCTTGTCAATGAGCTGAATGATATGGAATCCAAACTCAGACTCTACTATTTTACTTATCTTTTTGGGGTCGGTAAGATTGAAAGCCACAGCAGCAAAAGCAGGATCAAGGTGCCCACGTCCCGTATAATCCATCTCACCACCCTGACGGGCAGTACCAAGATCCTCTGAATACAAGCGAGCCAAAGTTGCGAAAGTAGTCTGTCCGGAAGTCACGCGCTCCGTATAGTCACGCAATTCATCCTTCACCTTATTTATATCCTCGATAGGAATACGCGGCGCATTGGTAATAATCTGCACCTCCACCTCTGTAGGCACAAAAGGTATGCTGTCCTCCGGAAGGTTGCGGAAGAAAGCCCTGACGTCAGCAGGACTTACCTTAACATCCTCCACGAGCTTCTCACGCATCTTCTGGACGAGCTGACGATTCTTGAAATCATCGTGCAGTTCCTGCCTCATCTTTGCTATGGACTGCTTGCGGTAGTCCTCCAGTTTCTCTCTCGAACCCGCCATCTGTATCCACGCATTTATCTGCTGGTCAATATTTGACGCCACCTCTGCCTCACTGACCTCGATACTGTCCAATGCCGCCTGATGCAAAAAGAGTTTCTGAACAGCCAACTGCTCCGGAATGCGGCAGTCGGGGTCACCGCCGAAATCATAGCCTTCCTGTTCTCCCTGAAGACGCATCATTTCAATGTCCGAACGCAGGATTGCTTCGCTGCCGACGACCCACACCACTTCATCTACGAAATTGACCTTTGACAAATCAACAGGCTCCGGAATCTTCTTCTCTATCGTATCAGTCCCTGATGCTGTACCTGACACGGCTGAAGCAAAAGCACCAAGGGAACGACCTGCAAGGCAAGTCATTCCCAATAGCAGAAGGGATGCAATAATATAGTATTTCCTTTTCATCATTTATGTTTATTCACTGTAGCGACAACATCCTTATTCACGACAACGGGATATTTCCTACGGAGGACATCCAACCATTTTTCCTCCATAGCATTTTGATAATCAGATACTACCTGAGACCTTAGATCACTCATCTCCTTTGGAGACTTGAGCTTCTTTCCGAAGGTTGCGCAGAAAGGATAATCCTTCTTTGCCGCAGGTACGGTATCTACTCCGAAAACATCCCTGTCAACGAGAGAATTATCGCCTTTCCTGAACAGTCCCTTCTCTACCCTGATTCGCAGCACAGAGTCAGAATTGAAAGTAGAGCGAAGCACTTCTGCCCACTTGTCAAAGGACACGCCCTTCAATGATTTCCTGACAGCCTCAATATCCTTTTCATCCCTCGTATAATAGGCTATGCCCTTGAAGCGTGGTGAATCCCATGCATATTTCTTCTTGTTCTTCTTGAAATACGTATTCAGTCCTGCCTCGTCATTGCTTGCCTTTTCCCACACTTCCCTGTTACAAATCTCGTAGAGCAGGAGTCCGTCGTGATATTCCTGAAAAAGGTATTTCATCTCCGGGTCAATGCTTGCCAAAGAGTCGGCACGTAGATCCATTACCTCTTCGTTGGTCACGTTGCGGAGTCTTGCAAGTGTTTCTATTTTTTCGTTGATAATAGCCTCACGAATGCCACGTGCCTCTATGAAGCGATGGATATCCTCACGCAGGGAGTCGTATGGCGCAAACTCAGAGTGTCCCATCATCTTGATGACATGATAGCCTACCGGCGAAAGTACAGGACGTGAAACTTCTCCATCCTTCAAAGCAAAAGCCGCATCCTCAAATTCTTTCAAGGTCTGCCCCCTGCTTATCTGACCTATCTTTCCACCATCCTTGGCAGAACCATAGTCCTCACTGTATTGACTTGCCATCTTCTCAAAGTCAGCTCCGCCAATGATTGCCTTGTAAATAGAGTCTGCGCGCTGCTGTACTTTCTGCTTCGTCGTTTCATCAGCCTGCTGTGGAAGGCGAAGAAGAATATGAGAAGGCTCGATAAGCCCGTCAGGACCTATCCTGTCCTTTGTAGCCTGATGTATTTTCCTCGCCTGTGCCTCAACGTCATCCTCGTTGATGAGCGTGGGGCGTACCTGCTGATTCCTATACTCAAGGTATTCCTCATTGAAGGAAGAAAGTGTGTCATACCGTGCTTCCATGGCGGCTGCCACCTTGAGTTTGTAATTAGCAAAAAGTTCCACGTACTCCTCTACCGTTTTACGGTCTATGACTCCTTCGGTATTGTTCTTGTTGTATGAGTACTCAAATTCTGAACGCAACACAGGTTTTCCACCAATGGTCATTATGACAGGATCACCAACCTGCGCATTCACAGCCAAAGCAAAGAACAAGCCTGCTAAGGACAAAGCATACTTCGTCATTTCTATTCTTTTTCTTTTGTTAATTCTGGACAGGAAACATTCCTTCAACACATAAATCAATGCGCAGAAAGAACATCTTTCCATCCTCAAGACATCCCATCTGTAAAGCTGCTGCCCGACACTCGCAAGGCATCGGCTTCCCTGTCGGTATGCGGCTATTTCGTTTTCCTGCAAGCCGACAAACTGCGAGGGTCAAGTAAGCAAAGATTACTGCGGGCGACTATAGTTCGGAGCTTCAGAAGTGATGATTACCTCATGAGGGTGACTCTCAAGCATTCCAGCGTTTGTAATGCGGGTAAACTTGGCATTGTGGAGAGCAAGAATATCCTTTGCACCACAATAACCCATACCTGAGCGGAGACCACCTACAAGCTGATAAATAACCTCCTGGACAGTTCCCTTATAAGGCACACGACCTGCAATGCCTTCCGGAACGAGTTTCTTCGCTTCCTTTACGCCACCCTGAAAATAACGGTCTGCAGAACCTTTCTCCATTGCCTCAAGGGAACCCATGCCGCGATATGACTTGAACTTACGTCCATTGTAAAGGATTGTCTCACCCGGAGCTTCCTCCGTGCCTGCAACGAGGGAACCTATCATCACAGAATAGCCACCTGCTGCCAAAGCCTTTACCACGTCACCGGAATAGCGGAGACCACCATCTGCAATGAGAGGAACACCGGTACCATCAAGTGCACGTGCCACATCATAGACTGCAGACAACTGAGGAACTCCTACGCCAGCAACGACACGTGTAGTACAGATAGAACCAGGACCAATACCTACTTTCACGGCATCAGCACCGGCAGCCACCAAATCCTTTGCAGCCTCACCGGTTGCTATATTTCCGACTACGATATCCACGTCAGGGAAAGCAGCCTTTGCCTCACGCACCTTCTCTATCACGCCCTTGGAATGACCGTGGGCAGTATCGATGATTATAGCATCGACACCAGCCTTCACCAGGGCTTCCATACGCTGGAACGTATCAGCAGTGACACCGACTCCTGCAGCTACCCTGAGACGTCCCTTGCTGTCTTTGCAAGCCATCGGCTTATCCTTAGCCTTTGTGATATCCTTATACGTAATGAGGCCGATAAGCCTGTTGTCTTCATCTACTACAGGCAGTTTTTCTATCTTATGCTCAAGGAGTATCTTTGATGCAGATTCGAGGTCTGCCTGCTGATGAGTAACAATAAGGTTTTCCTTTGTCATCACGTCGGAAATCTTGCGTTCCATATCTGACTGGAAACGCAGGTCTCTATTAGTAACAATGCCGACGAGTATGCCGTCCTTGTCAACTACCGGTATGCCTCCGATATGATACTCCGACATCATGTCAAGGGCATCTTTCACCGTCTTCCACGGATTGATGGTAACAGGGTCGTAAATCATGCCATTCTCAGCACGTTTAACTATCGCCACCTGACGGGCCTGCTCCTCAATAGACATATTCTTGTGTATTACACCGATACCGCCCTCACGGGCAATGGCAATAGCCATGGGAGCCTCCGTAACAGTATCCATAGCAGCTGTTACAAATGGAATCTTCAGGTCAATGTTACGAGAAAACTTGGTACCGAGTGATACCTCACGTGGAAGAACCTCTGAATAAGCCGGAATAAGCAATACGTCATCAAAGGTGATACCTTCCATTACTACTTTGTCTGCAATAAATGAAGCCATGATTATCTTGATTTTTTTATATTGCGTGCAAATTTACTATTTTTTTTTCACATTTTTGACTTTGTGCCAGCATTTTCTTATTTCATTAATGCTATTTAACGCAAAAGTGACAATAAGCAGGAGCGCAAATTATTTTTTTCTGGAGTAATGCCTTTGCGTCTGCGGCATCAGCATCAGTTGGCGAGTTCGGAAAGGAACTTTATACGGACAAGTCGTATCTCATCCTCTTCATATTCCCCGCCAAGCTCTTCCATTGCGACAGATATTTTATCCGTATCGCTTTCACGGAAATACTCATATATCTCCTCTACGGCATCTTCATCCATCACTTCATCAAGGAAATAACTGATATCGAGTTTCGTTCCGCTGTAAACGATGCGTTCCACCTCTGTAAGGAACTCATCGAAGTCCAGATTCATTGCCTCTGCAATGTCGTCGAGATCCATCTTTCCGTCAATACTCTGAATAATCTTTATCTTCCTTGAGTTTTTCACTACCGTGCGTATTCTGAGATCTTCAGGTCGCATGATCTCGTTTTCCTCACAGTGCTGCTTGATGACCTTGCAGAACTCTGCTCCATAGCGCATCGCCTTTCCACGTCCCACGCCCGGAATAATCGTATAGAGTTCCTCTATCGTGACCGGATACATGGTAGCCATGTGTTCAAGAGAAGAATCCTGAAATACGACGTAAGGCGGCACGTTATGCTTGCGGGCAACATCCTTTCTCAGGCTTTTAAGCACGGCAAGCAACTCAGGGTCAAGGGCCGTTCCGCCTCCCTCTGATGCGTCATCGTAGTCATCCTCAGAGAACTCATTGTCTTCTGTGACAAAGAAAGGCTCCGGATTCTTCAGCCATTTCTTTCCTGCGGCAGTAAGCATTAACGTGCCGTAGTCCTCTATCTCTTTTTTCAGGAAACCTTCTATCAGGGCATACCTGATGACAGGTCCCCAGAGCTTATCTTTCTTATCCTTTAATTCATCACCGCATCCAAACTCCTCAAGGAGATTATGTTTATGTGATACGATGTCGTCGGTAGCACGTCCTCTTACGAAATCTATGACATACTGGGTATGGTAATTGCCCTTCATAGCCTTTATTGACGACAGGACGCACTGCAACTGGTTAGTAGCTTCAATCTTCACCTTTGGATGCAGGCAGTTATCGCAGTTGCCGCAATTATCCTTTCCGTATGTCTCACCGAAATAATTGAGCAGCAGTTTCCTTCTGCAAAGCGATGATTCTGCATACGCCTCCGTCTCCTGAAGAAGATGTCTGCCTATATCCTGTTCAGCTACCTGCTTGTCGGCCATGAATTTCTCCAGTTTCTGAAGGTCCTTGTGGGAATAGAAAGCTATACACTTACCTTCTCCTCCATCACGTCCTGCGCGTCCAGTCTCCTGATAATATCCTTCCAGGCTTTTCGGTATGTCATAATGAATGACAAAGCGAACGTCCGGCTTGTCAATTCCCATACCGAAAGCAATGGTGGCTACAATGACGTCAATCTCCTCCATGAGGAAATCGTCCTGAGTCTTGTTTCTGACAGGGGTGTCAAGTCCGGCATGATATGGTGCCGCCTTGATGTCATTTGCCATAAGGATAGCAGCCAACTCCTCCACTTTCTTTCGTGAAAGACAATAGATAATGCCACTCTTGCCGGGATCGGACTTGATAAATCTCACAATCTGCTTATCTACCGCATTTGTCTTCGGGCGTACTTCGTAATACAGATTCGGCCTGTTGAAGGAACTGCGGAACTCCGTAGCATCAATAATACCGAGATTCTTCTTTATATCAGTCCTTACCTTATCAGTGGCAGTAGCTGTAAGAGCGATGACCGGCGCTTTCCCTATACCATCCACGATAGGTCTTATCTTTCGATATTCCGGGCGGAAATCATGTCCCCACTCCGAGATGCAGTGAGCCTCATCTACGGCATAGAATGAAATCTTCACGTTTCTGAGAAATGACACATTCTCTTCCTTCGTCAATGATTCCGGAGCCATGTAGAGCAACTTTGTGACTCCCGACATGACATCAGCCTTCACCTTGTCTATCGAAGCCTTGTTCATGGAAGAATTAAGGCAATGCGCCACCCCATCCTTCTCGCTTATTCCATTTATCACATCCACCTGATTCTTCATCAACGCAATAAGTGGCGAAATGACTATTGCTGTGCCCTCCATTATGAGAGATGGCAACTGATAGCACAGGGACTTTCCCCCACCTGTAGGCATAAGGACAAAAGTATCCTTTCCTTCAAGCAGGTTGCGGATTATATTCTCCTGATCGCCTTTGAATTTGTCAAAGCCGAAATACTGCTTCAGTTTTCCAATGAGATCAACGTCTTTCATATATTATTATTTTGGTTGTGGGGATGCTCTGTTTGAGATTAGCAAAACATTACTGTGCGAACAAAGCCTATGGACGGCCATTCATGCAGGAATCAGTAATGCTTTTCGAGTTGTTCTGCCGCATACGCTTTCGTAACCTCGAATTTCTTTATTCCCTTTCCGGGATATTCATACATTGCCTCTGTCATGACACTTTCTACAATAGAACGTAAGCCGCGGGCTCCCAATTTGTATTCTACTGCCTTATCCACAATATATTCCAAAGCCTCTGTCATAAAGGTAAGTTCGATCTTGTCCATCTTGAAGAGTTTGATATATTGCCGGACGATGGAATTCTTCGGCTCCACAAGTATCCTGCGCAATGCCTCACGGTCAAGAGAATTGAGATACGTCAAGACAGGGAGACGACCTATTATCTCCGGTATCAGTCCAAACGACTTCAGGTCCTGCGGCTGAACATACTTCATCAGGTCTTTCTGGTCTATTTGGCGGACGTTCTGCACAGAGTTATAGCCCACCGTATGTGTATTCATTCGCTGCGCAATCTTTCTCTCAATGCCGTCGAAAGCACCGCCGCAGATAAACAGGATGTTTCGGGTATCCACATGTATGTAGTCCTGGTCAGGATGCTTTCTTCCTCCCTTTGGCGGCACATTGACCATCGTACCCTCAAGGAGTTTCAGCAAGCCCTGCTGCACGCCCTCTCCGCTCACGTCCCGCGTGATACTCGGATTGTCACTCTTGCGGGCAATCTTGTCTATTTCATCAATGAACACTATACCTCTCTGTGCAGCCTCAAGGTCATAGTCCGCCACTTGAAGCAGACGGGACAGGATGCTCTCCACATCTTCACCCACATAACCTGCCTCCGTAAACACCGTAGCATCTACGATGGTAAACGGAACCTTCAGCAACTTTGCTATCGTACGTGCGAGCAACGTCTTGCCCGTACCTGTAGAGCCCACCATGATAATGTTGCTCTTCTCTATCTCTACACCATCATCATCATTTATCTGTTGCAGACGTTTGTAATGGTTATATACAGCTACGGAAAGATATTTCTTCGCATCATCCTGCCCGATGATATACTGGTCAAGATAATCCTTTATCTCAGCAGGCTTTGGAATATCTGAAAGATTGCCCCACGCCTGCTTTGCAGTCTTGTTGTCCTGCAAGTTTTCTGTCTGCGCCTTTACTATCTCATACGCCTGATTTACGCAATTATCACAGATAAAACCACTATAGCCGGTAATGAGCATCCTTACCTCATTCTCACTACAGCCACAGAAACTACATGTCCTAATCGTCTTTTTTGCCACCTTATTATATATAGAGAGATGTATAAATAACTAAAGTTTCGCAAGCTTCAACTTCTTCGGTTTTAAGGATTTATGGCTTTAAGGTTTTTCGGAGATATGTCAAGGCAGATTGTAACTTCCGCACAACCACATAACCTTAAAACCGCATAACCTTAAGAAACTGAGCAAGTCACAGACTTGCGAAAGTAGAATAAATAAAAAATGTTCTGAATAATATATCCTTACTGCAGCCGCCATTCCTTCGCAAAACCTCAACTTAATTCAGTTTGTTTTGGATTATCGCTGATAAACAACCCGCCATAATCATACTGGCAACCAC
Organism: uncultured Prevotella sp.; assembly: GCA_945787895.1. Taxonomy (GTDB): domain Bacteria; phylum Bacteroidota; class Bacteroidia; order Bacteroidales; family Bacteroidaceae; genus Prevotella. The sequence goes on from CALZJQ010000009.1 coordinate 31,095, forward strand.
ACCTGCTCATCATTTCTTCACAAGTACAGAATCAATCATGCCATATTCCTTTGCTTCCTCTGCCGTCATCCAATAGTTACGGTCTGAGTCAGCCCATACCTTTTCGTAAGGTGTATGTGAATGATTGGAAATGATATTATACAATTCCTTCTTGAACTTCTGTATTTCCTTTGCCTCTATCTCTATGTCGCTTGCCTGGCCCTGCACGCCGCCGAGTGGCTGGTGAATCATGACACGGCTATGAGGAAGAGCCGAACGCTTGCCTTCCTGACCTGCTACGAGCAGCACGGCACCCATAGAGGCAGCCATTCCCGTACATATCGTAGCCACGTCACTGGAAATAAACTGCATGGTGTCATATATACCAAGACCTGCAGTCACACTGCCACCAGGGGAATTGATGTAAATGGAAATATCCTTGCCAGGGTCAGTAGAATCAAGATACAGCAACTGCGCCTGAATGGTGTTTGCCGTATAATCGTTTATCTCTGTTCCGAGAAATATGATGCGGTCCATCATCAGACGTGAGAATACATCCATCTGTGTGACATTCAACTGCCGTTCCTCAAGAATGTAAGGATTGAGGTACTGAGCCTGCGCATTCATCACGTCATCGAGAGCCATACCATTCATGCGTAAATGACCCGTGGCATATTTTCTAAAATCGCTTGTTATGTTCATAATCATTGTAATAATTTATTCAAAATATCCGTGTGTTTCCCTCTCCAAAAATCAATTACTAAGACAAAATTACGAAAAAAACTGATTACTGACAAGAAATATTTGTTAAAAAATGAAAAGACCATTTCTTCAATATTGTAATACCATGTTTTTTTTCGTACTTTTGCAAGCATTAACAAACTTATCATTTATGAAACATCTTACCTTGGCGATTATTGCCGTCATCTTATCACTACCTCTGACTGAGGGGTACGGACAGGACGAAAACAGGCTTCCCTCACACAACCTGCCTAACCCTTTGAAATGGAAGGACGGCAAACGTGAAGTAAACGACATAAGCCAATGGAATGAACGTAGAGAAGAAATCGCATCACTCATTCAGGAACATGAGATAGGTTTCATTCCTGAGGTAAGCCGCAGCCAAATGAAGGCCCGCATGAATGGCGACACACTTTTTGTCACCGTAACTGTCGGACATGAGTCTCTGACCCTTTCTTCCGTAATACAATATCCAAAGGAAGGCTCTGCGCCTTATCCGCTTCTCATTGGCAGCAGCAGAATATCCCTGCCCGATACTTTGTTGAGAAACCGTCCTGTTGCGCTCATGAACTACAACGAGCGGCAAGTGAATGGATATTCACAGTTTCGTGGAGACACCTGCAAAGCAAATTACGGATTCGTAAGGCTCTACCCGGAGCTAAGGGACAATGGTGCCTACAGTATGTGGATTTGGGGATTTCAGCGCATCATTGACGGACTGGAAATGCTCGGAACCGAGACAACGGGAATTGACTTGGCACACATAGGTGTAACAGGCTGCTCATACGCAGGAAAGATGGCTCTCTTTTGCGGAGCATTTGACCCAAGGGTATGCCTTACCATCGCACAGGAACCTGGCGGTGGAGGTGTGGCTTCATGGAGGGTGTCTCACACCATTGAGGGGGTAGAGGACCTTGATCGTACAGACTACCACTGGTTCAAGGAAAGCCTTCGAGAGAATTATCACGGAGACAGCGTATATCTTCTGCCCTATGACCATCATGAGCTGTGCGCATTGGTATGCCCCCGTGCATTACTGATGCTCGGCAATACTGACTACAAATGGCTTGCTGATGAGTCCGGCTACATCTCCATCAATGCAGCCAGGCGGGTATGGGAGCATCTGGGCATCAGTGACCGTATCGGCTATTCTATTCTTGGAGGACACCCTCACTGCCAGCTGCCTCCGGAACAATATCCCGAAGTAGAGGCTTTTATCGACAGGTTTCTTCTCGACAAGCCTGTCAGCACTTCAGGTATCAATATTGCACCCATGTTTGACGGAAAGGTGGATTTGACAAAATGGATTGACTTCTGAGGGGTCGGTTGATCTGTTTCCCCTAACGCTAAACTGTTACAGGCAATGAACGGCAAAAATCATATTTTCCCTGACACTTTTATCAAGCGAGTTGCAGACCTGCAAGCCCCAAAAAGCCAAACAAGTATTTCCACAAATGACAATCATTCGCAACGCATCCCAAGATGACGCAGGAAGACTATTGGAGATATATGCTCCCTACGTCCTCAATACAGCAATAACATTCGAGTATGAAGTGCCTTCCATAGAAGAATTCCAGAGAAGGATAGTTCAGACTCAACGAAAATTCCCCTACCTTGTAGCAGAAAAGAATGGGGAGATTGTAGGATATACCTACGCTGGGGTATTCAAGGCACGACCCGCATACGACCGCTGTGTGGAAACTTCTATCTACATTGATGCCACTTGCCATCATCAGGGGATTGGCAGACTGCTGTATGACGCTTTGGAAGAAAGACTTAAATCAATGGGAATACTCAATGCAAATGCCTGTATCTCCTGGACTGATACGCCTGACGGGTATCTGACGCATGAAAGTCCACTCTTTCATGAGAAACTCGGCTACACGAAAGTCGCACATTTCCATCAATGTGGGTATAAGTTCAACAGATGGTACGACATGATATGGATGGAAAAAATGCTTGGAGAGCACATTTAGCATCTATTATTTGCCATCACACATACATAAAAAAAATAATAACTACAAAAAACTTTCGCAAGTTGATGACTTGCTCAGTTTCATACGGTTGTGTGGTTATGTGGTTTTACGGAAGTTACAAACAGCTTTGGCAAACCTCCGAATAACCGTATAACCGCATAACCTTAAAACCGAAAAAGTTTAACCCTTTAGAAAAAATCAAGTAATAAACCCATAATTCAGATAATCATGACAGATTTCAAGGAACTGGTACAGTTAAGACGTAGTCATAGAAAGTTCACGGAAGAACCAATCGACAAAGAGGACATGAAATGTATTCTCCGTGCAGCTCTGATGTCCCCCACATCAAAGGGGGTGAGAGCATGGACTTTCATAGTAGTGGAAGACAAAGAAAAAATTGCAGCCCTGTCAGAAGCAAAGGCAATGGGAGGACAATTCCTCAAAGGTGCTGCAGCCTGCATCGCAGTATTGGGAAATCCTGAAGAGAACGATTGCTGGATAGAAGACGGCAGTATTGCTGCAATATCCATGCAATATCAGGCAGAAGAACTGGGCATAGGTTCTTGCTGGGCACAGATGCGCGCCCGCACCCTTGCAGATGGCACTCCCGCAGATATTCAGATACGGAAGATACTCTCTCTGCCTGACAACCTCTCCTGCCTCTGCATTCTCGGACTTGGTCACAAGGCTGACGAACGGAAGCCTCAAAATGAGGACAAGCTCAAATGGGAGAAAGTAGGATACATCCCTGACGACAATCAAGAGTAATTCCATTCATTAGCATAAAATTCCCACCCTTTTCGGAAGGTGGGAATTTTCTGTTTATGGCCGCCAATCATTTTCACACGAGATGAAAAAGACCATATGCTTAAGTTTCTCCGGTTTTATGGTTTTACGGTTTTTCGGAGATTTGTGGGGCAGATTGTAACCTCCGCACAACCGCATAACCGCATAACCTTACAACCATATAACCGAAAAACATGAATATATGAGAGTTAAAACTCTGCATTGTTAGGAGTACGAGGGAAAGGTATCACGTCGCGGATATTCTGCATACCTGTCACGAAGAGGATGAGACGCTCAAAACCGAGACCGAATCCACCGTGTGGACAACTTCCGAAACGTCTTGTGTCAAGATACCACTCCATATCCTTCATCGGAATATTGCGTTCCTTTATCTCATTGAGGAGCTTGTCATAACTCTCCTCACGCACTGAACCGCCGATAATCTCACCAATCTGAGGGAACAGCACGTCGGTACCCTGTACTGTCTCTTCCATCTCCTTACCGTCAAAAACAGGCTTCTCTGCATCTATCTTCATATAGAATGCCTTGATGGCCTTAGGATAGTTGGTCATGATGACAGGTTTCTTGAAGTATTCCTCTACAAGATAACGCTCATGCTCGCTGGCAAGGTCGTCACCCCAGTTACATGGAAACTCAAACTTCTTGCCGTTCTTCATAGCCTCATGAAGGATCTCTATACCCTTTGTATATGGCAATCGGACGAAATCTTCCTTTATGACACCCTCAAGACGAGCTATCAGCCCCTTGTCAATCATCTGATTGAGGAACTGGAGGTCATCCTGACAGTTTTCCAGAGCCCACTTCACGCAGAACTTGATAAAGTCCTCTTCCAGGTCCATGAGGTCATCCATGTCTATGAAGCACACCTCCGGCTCTATCATCCAGAACTCTGCAAGGTGACGGGGCGTGTTGGAGTTCTCGGCACGGAAAGTGGGACCGAAAGTGTAGATTGCTCCAAGTGCCGTAGCTCCAAGTTCTCCCTCCAACTGTCCTGACACCGTAAGGGATGTCTGTTTTCCGAAGAAGTCATCATCATAAGTAATCTTTCCTTCCTCATTCTTCTTGAGGTCATAAAGATTCTTTGTCGTAACCTGAAACATCTGACCGGCTCCTTCACAGTCGGAAGCGGTAATAAGGGGAGTGTGGAAATAGAAATATCCATGCTGATGGAAATATGTGTGGATAGCCATCGCCATGTTGTGACGAATACGCATCACTGCCCCGAAGGTATTTGTACGGAGACGCATGTGAGCATATTTGCGCATATATTCGAATGACTGTCCCTTCTTCTGCATAGGATAGTCGTTGCCACAGAGACCATATACCTCAATAGAAGTAGCCTGTATCTCGGATGTCTGACCCTTACCCTGACTCTCTACGAGGACACCCTCTACATGAATGCAGGCACCGGTGGTAATCTGCTTGAGCATCTCTGCATCAAACTTATCCACATCTGCAACTATCTGAATATTCTTTATTGTACTGCCATCATTGAGAGCAATAAAGTCAACGGCCTTACTGGAGCGGTGACTGCGCACCCATCCCCTTACATCTATCTGCTGACCAAATGCAGTACTCTGAAGAGCATCTGTTATCTTTGTCCTTTTCATTATTTTTGTTCTGTTGTTGTTATTGTTTTTTGCCGATTGGCGCTCTGGCTGTTTTGTCATCTGACTGTATGCACGTCTGTCCGTTACATCAACAAACGACAAGGCAACCTACATTCAAAATTACTCAAATGCTCCCATACGAAGCATATCCACTTCTTTCTCTGTAAGGAAACGCCAATCTCCGCGACGAAGGTTCTTCTTTGTAAGACCGGCAAACTGCACGCGGTCAAGTTTCGTGACATGATAGCCAAGGCTCTCAAAGATACGACGCACGATACGGTTCTTTCCGGAGTGAATCTCTATGCCTACCTGCTTCTTGTCCGTAGGAGAAGCATACTCGATAGCGTCAGCCTTTATCTCACCATCATCAAGGGTGATGCCCTCTGCTATCTGCTGCATATCGTATGCAGTGACATTCTTGTCAAGATATACGTGATATACCTTCTTCTTCAAGAACTTCGGATGCGTCAGCTTGCTTGCAAGGTCACCGTCATTCGTCAGAAGGAGCACACCAGTAGTATTGCGGTCAAGACGACCTACAGGATAGATACGCTCCGGACAAGCGTCCTTCACAAGATCCATCACCACCTTGCGTTGCTGAGGATCATCCGTCGTGGTAACGTAGTCCTTTGGCTTATTGAGAAGGACATAGACCTTCTTCTCAAGAGTAACTGGCTGGTCATGGAAGCGCACCTCATCAGTACGGAGTATCTTTGTACCAAGTTCCGTTACTACCTGTCCATTTACGGTTACCACACCTGCCTCTATGAAATCATCAGCCTCACGACGTGAGCATACTCCTGCGTTGGCAAGGAACTTGTTGAGACGAAGTGGTTGTGTCGGGTCAATATTATTCTCTGAGTATTCTATGCGCTTCTTCATCGAATACTTTGCATTCGGATCATAATCAGCGGTACGCTGACGGCGCTGTCCGTAGCCGCCCTGCTGACCATAGCCGCCACGCTGCTGACCATACCAACCGCCACGCTGCTGATAACCGCCGCGCTGCTGGTAACCGCCACGCTGTTGGTAGCCACCCTGACCATAACCGCCGCGTTGCTGATAACCACCCTGACGATGATGGTAACCACCCTGACGCTGCTGATAGCCGCCACGAGACTGGTAGCCATTCATCTGTTCTTCTGCGTTCTCACCTTCATTATTATATTGTGGGCGATACTGCGGACGCTGATAACCACCCTGCTGGTACTCTCCGTCATTCTGATAACGTGGTCGATAGCCGCCTGACTGCTGACCATAACCGCCACGTGACTGGTAACCGCCCTGACGCTGGTAGCCGCCCTGACGCTGCCCATATCCTTCACGCTGCTGATACCCCCTATCTTCACGTGGAGCACGATTATTCATAAGATTTGCACCAAATCCCTCCGGACGAAACTCGTCATTGTCATTATTGCGCATTGGACGGTAGTTCTGACGAGGTCCGCGGTCAGAAGAGTAAGCTACACGCTGACCAATACGCGCACGCTGACGCGGACGTGGAGTAAATCCGCCCTCACGGGTTTCTTCGCCAGATGCTGAATTCTGAACATTCTGGCTGTTTTCATTTTGTGTTTCCATTTTCCTTATCTTTTATTCTACTCAAAAAAAATTGCTCTAAATATCAACTCTATTTTCTCAATGCATCCACTTACATGGTATCATGCTTCTTCATAAATATGCAGCAAAACAAGCTGCCATATCGTTACATCCTAAATACCTGTATAGTTGGCAGGAGTAATATTCATCAATTCTGCCTTCACTGCATCACTCACCTCAAGCGTCTGAATAAACTCATGAATGGTATTCTCATCCATGTGCTTGTTAGTGCGGGTGAGAGCCTTCAATGCCTCGTATGGATTTGGATAAGCCTCGCGGCGCAGAACAGTCTGAATGGCTTCAGCTACCACAGCCCATGTGTTGTCAAGGTCACGCTGCAGTGCCTCCTCATTTAATATCAGCTTACGGAGACCCTTGAGAGTACTCTGGATTGCTATTACGGAATGTCCGAGAGGCACACCGATGTTGCGGAGGACCGTAGAGTCAGTAAGGTCACGCTGCAGACGGCTTATCGGGAGTTTCTGACTGAGGAACTGCAGGATTGCATTTGCAATACCGAGGTTGCCCTCTGAATTTTCATAGTCTATAGGATTCACCTTGTGAGGCATGGCACTGGATCCCACCTCTCCTGCCTTAATCTTCTGCTTGAAATACTCCATGGAGATATACATCCAGAAGTCGCGGTCAAGGTCAATGATAACGGTATTGATTCTGCGGATAGCGTCGAATACGGAACTGAGATGATCGTAATTTGAAATCTGAGTAGTAAACTGCTCACGCTCCAATCCGAGCTTTTCACTGACGAAACGATTTCCAAAAGCGCGCCAGTCATACTGAGGATATGCCACGTTGTGCGCATTGTAGTTGCCTGTAGCTCCGCCAAACTTTGCCGTATGCTTGCATGACTTCAGTAATTCCAGCTGCTCCGTAAGACGATATACGAAGACCATCACTTCCTTGCCGAGACGGGTAGGCGAAGCAGGCTGACCATGCGTCTTTGCCAACATTGGTACGTCCTTCCACTCTTCTGCATATTCCCTGAGTTGAGAAATGAGTTCCTCCACTTGTGGTATGAATACCTCTTCAAGTGCTTCCTTTACTGAGAGCGGCACGCTTGTATTGTTGATGTCCTGAGAAGTCAATCCGAAATGTATGAATTCACGGCTTTGCTTGAAATATCCCTCACCGAGACCATTCTTCTCCATCTCGTCAAGTTTTTCCTTTATGAAGTATTCTACAGCCTTCACGTCATGGTTAGTCACCTTCTCAATATCCTTTACACGCTGCGCATCCTGCTCAGAAAAATTCTGATAAACCGCACGCAACTGAGGAAAGAGAGTATTGTCAAAACCTTGAAGCTGTGGCAATGGAAGCTCGCAAAGGGCAATGAAATATTCTATCTCTACACGAACACGGTAACGTATTAGAGCAAACTCGGAAAAATACTCAGCAAGACTCTCCGTCTTACCTCTGTATCTACCATCTACGGGTGAGATGGCTGTCAAAATGTCAAGACTCATAATCCTATATACTATTTATTCTTAAAATCCTAATAACCGATAATCCTTTATCTTCTTTCCTTAAAACGAAATCATGGTGTCACCACCACTACAAACATTGTATTACGAATTGTATATTGTTTCTACATAGAATACATGCACCTCTTTAGTAAGGGACACTATTTCTCTATAACCTCATACGAAGAATGTCAATATCTATATATTCAAATCGTTTGCAAAGATAGTCAATTTATTTCTTTCTGCCAAGAAAATGAGATATTTTTTATAAAAGAAAGAATCCTCATCTCTAAGCAACCGCTTATTGATGAGGATCAGTGTGTGAGAGAGAGAGGTGGGCGTTGACGGATTCGAACCGCCGACCCTCTGCTTGT
>CALZJQ010000010.1 GCA_945787895.1 uncultured Prevotella sp.
CACGCTGATTTTGCTGATGACGCAGATTTATTTTGTTTTCTGCACGTGACAGATTGTCTGCTGAATCTGCGAAATCTGCGTGAGATAATATCAAACCGTATCCATGAAGCGCTGCTCGGTGCGGTTGAAGACTATCACGGAGAAGAACATCGTGACGCAGAGGAAGCAGAGGCTGTAGAGGAGTCCTGAGCCATCGAAAGTGCCTGCTCCGAGACACGAGTATTTGAATGCCTCGAATATTGGGGTGAGGGGGTTTATCTCAAGGAACGGTCGGTATGCCTCCGGGGTGAAGCTGATGGGATAGATGATGGGGGTGGCATACATGAAGAGCTGCATTCCGAATGCGATGAGGAAATTGAGGTCTCGGTATTTCGTGGTCCAGGAGGAGATAAGTAGTCCCCACGACATAGCATGAAGACCTACCATCAGTATCAATAACGGGAACAATAATAAAGACCATGATATATTGACCTCAAACTTTCCGCTCGCCACATAATATATGTATATCATGACAAACATCAGCAACTGTATCGCCATTCTGATTAGGTTGCTGGTGCATGAACTGAGGGGTACTACGAGGCGGGGGAAATAGACCTTGCCGAATACTCCCGAATTGGCAGCAAAGACACTGCTGCATGAGGTGAAGCACGTGGAGAAATAGTTCCACAGCGTGATGCCTGCCATATAGAACAATGGCTGGGGTATGCCGTCGGTCGGAATGCCTGCAAGTTTTGCGAAGACGAACATATACATTATCGTTGTCATCAACGGTTGGATAAGATACCACAGGGGCCCGAGGATGGTCTGTTTGTACTGCGTCACGATGTCTCGTTTGATGTACATAAGGTACAGGTCTCTGTATCTCCAGAGGCCTTTGATGTCAACGTCGAGCCATTTCTTCTTCGGCTCAATGTGACTGATTACTTCGTTGGGATTCATTTCTTATATTGTATGTCTGTTTGATTTTTCTGCTTTCGGATTTTCTTTTTTGGTGGGTTCTATTAATTACTTCTTTGCGAAATCTGCGTGAGAACTCATGGCACGCAGATGACGCGGATGACGCAGAGAATATCTGTGAGCATCTGTGAAATCTGTGGGAAATGTTTCTGGCACGCAGATAACGCAGATTATTACCTTGACAATATCTGTGTGCATCTGTGAAATCTGTGGGAATATCACAAGATTTTCCGAATGACATTAGAGTTTATGTTGTATGCATCAAGCTTTATACTTCTTCCATTCTCACCATCCCCGCCAACTGAACAAAGTAATCATTTGACCAGATGTCCAACTCCTTTGGATTGCGGACAAATGGAAGTACATCTTCTTTTACCTGCCTAATATCCGCTGTAGCAAGGCGTTCCTTGAGTTTTTCCTTGAATAGTTCAGGAGTGATATCCTCATTATTGAACTGCCTGCATCTTGCAGCCAAATGTGCAAAATCAAGGGGTACATTATGGCGAACATACCATTCAAAGTCATACCAATCACGTCCCTTGACTCTGTTTTTCCATGCACGATACACAAGAGCATGCATCTTGCCGGCAAACAAGTCGGGCAAAGTGTAGCAACGAGTCATGAATGAATGTGGCTGCAACAATAGTTTCTGCTCTGTCTTGAAAAACAATGGGGGACAAGTATCAACCTCGATCTTGATTTTTATTGATTTCTCTGTTTGAAACATTACATCATACACATCGGTATTGTCTTTCAGGAAAGCAGACTCAACCTTGCCGAAGTTTTTCTTGTCTTTCTTCTTGATTTCGACTTCACGCCCCATCAGGGCAAATGTATCAACAATGGGTTGGAAATACTTACTGAAATCAAATGCTTCATCCTGTGCTAGCAGAGAAAAATCCATATCTTCACTGAAACGTTGCAAACCGTGAAAGATTCTCAGACAGGTACCGCCATAGAATGCAGCAGATTCAAAGAATCCACCATTGTACAAACCAGCAAGAATCACCTGTTGGTTTACTTCAAAGATAGCACTGCGCTTATTCTGCTCTGTCGTCAGATTGTAGCGTGACAACATGCTATCGTAAATTTCATTCTTCATCGTCTCAGAAACCTTAATACAGTTGCAATAGAATCCGCCTTCTTGCCTACCTTAATATAGTCTTCAAAAACTGTAGCATCAAACTTATAAAATTCATCCATATCCATTCGGATGTCATGCTCGAGATAGTTTTCCACATCTTTCAGAAAGCGTAGATTGACCTTGGAAGAATTTGCTATCAGGTCACACAAGGCCTTTTCGGGCGATGCTATTAAAAACGCATATTCCCCTTTATGCAAACTCCTCACTCCTACTGGAAAAGCATCTCGGGCAATGTATTTGTATTCATAATTTCCTATAGGAATCTGAAAACTTCGAGAGTGCTTCACCGTCATAGACTGATAAGTATATACGGTTTCTGGAATCAAGCCATAATATCTCAATGCTGACGACATGGAGACGTATGAAGGTGCATAAAGATGATTTGCTATCAATTCATTTGAAAGTGTCTTTCCCGAATGTTCAGGATTGACAACATAGAGCCCCCTCTTCAATCTTATGATATATCCATTCTTCTCAAGCCAAACAACCTTCTTATCTGCAGACTTGAGTTCAGGGTATAACGATTCAATGACTGAAGTCGTTACGGGGATAGTTCCTATTTCCTTTAATTGTCTATTCATATCGCAAACATAGTAATATTTCGAACAATAAAAGAACTTATTCTTCTTTTTCTGTTCAAATATTTACTATTTTATGATTTGAACCCCAATTCTCATCAATCAGATGTCATCCCAGCGAATCACTTATAAACATAAAGACACCAAAAGGAAAAGAGCAAGAGGTGAAATGCGCAATCTGCGTGAGTACTCATGGCACGCGGATGAAACAGAGAATATCTATCCCATCATAACATCTGCGGAATCTGTGAAATCTGCGTGAGAACTCATGGCACGCGGATGACGCGGATGACGCAGAGAATATCTGTGAGCATCTGTGAAATCTGTGGGATATGTTTCTGGCACGCGGATGAAGCAGATTATTACCTTGACAATATCTGTGAGCATCTGTGAAATCTGTGGGAAAACTCACGGCACGCGGATGACGCAGATAATATAACCACATAACCGCATAATCGTATGAAAATGAGCAAGTCAATAAGTTGCGAAAGGAGAATAATGATTCCGCAGGTTTGACCTGACTCCTGCACGAGGCTCACTTATGCAGCCAGACACCTGTGAGGTATCTGCGCCAGATTGCGAGGTGGGTGGTGGTGTGTATCTCCTTGCAGACGGTGAGGGAGGTGTCGAGCAGGAGCTGCTTCGTGGCGGAGAGGGTGTCGGGAGAATCGGCTACGGCAGAGAGGACATGGTGGGGGGCGGGCGTCACTTGGGTTATCTTTCTGACCTTTACGGGGGATGCAGGGTCAGCGAGAATGGCATAGAGCGTGGGGGCATAGTTGCGGAAGGAGTCGAGAGTCTTCTCTTCCTTTATCCTTCCCTGTGCGTCTGCCTGCCTTATCGTCCTGCCCTGCACGAGACGTTTGTTTGCAGTTCCCTCGGTGAGGAAATATGGGGCGAGGAGATGGTCGAAGTTCACGAAACACAGCGTCCTGCCATTCTCATGCGGGACGGTGCAGATATGAGCGTAATAGTCGGTGGCGACGGTGTGCTCCTCCTGCGTCGAGGGATAGAACACTTGCTCCTCTATGGTCACCCGGCTTATTGTTTCCTCGTATGACGGGAACGACAGCGTACCTTCCCCGTTTCCCGAGGGGGCGGCAATGCCGGAAGTGGACGTAAGGAATGGGCGCAGAGGGCTGACCCATGTATCCCTGACATACCCCCTGTTGTCTGTCTCATAGCGTATGAGGTTGAGGACAGCCGTCACATTCTCTTTTGTGAAAGCGGTGAAAGCAGTGGCGAGGATGGTCTCACGTTCGGTCTTCATGGTCTTGCACAGTTCTGTCCACGACGGTTTCTCTACGAGGAGGTCGATGATTTCATAAAGACTGTCGAGTGAACTTTCCGTATTACCGCATCCCTGAATTGTGCCGAGAATCAAGTCCACGGCATGGTGACGCTGTTCTTCGTCTGCCACGGTGCGTTTCTCTCCATTGACGAGGCGCGCCACGTGGAAAGACCATACGTTGGGGATGCTGATGGTGAGCGAGGGGACTCCCGTCTCGCTCAGTATGCTGAAGACGAGTCTGCGGTCTCCCCCGAAGCGCACGAAGTATCCTTTGCGCCCGGCGAAATCACCGTCCATTATCTTCACCACCTCGTTTCCCTTGCCGTTCTTGGGGTTGTAGGCATAGTCAGAGTAGTTGCGGTCAAGGACTACCATCTGCTCGTCATAGCTGTCATTCAGTCGGCGGAACAGTTTCATCTCGCTGTCGGGTATGGCTACGGGCTGCCAAGTGTTCTCGCTGCCGTGGCTTTCCTGTGCGATATGCGAGAAGAGTATCGTTGCCGGCAGTGAGTTTTCTGCAACAAAATCCCGCAGGGCATTAAAGGTAGCATATACGAAGACGTGCCCCGAGTAGAGCGGTGCTTTGACATCCTTTCCTCTTCTTCTGACTCTGACAGTGGTGTTTACGGGACAAAATACTTCGAGGATATTGCCTGTCTCCTGCCGTCCCGCACTTACAATTTCCGCTATTTTTCTCTCCTGTCGCGGTCCTGTACGCAGTACATACCATCGAAATGTCCTTTCACGGTCGTGGGTATCGCCGTAAAAAGTACGCGGATGTGCTATATTTGAAACTACCGACATGAAGACAAAAACTATTTTTCCCTCACGTACTGACGCAAGGGCAACGATTTAATCCTACTAAAGAATGACTAACGAGTCAGTCATGAAGTATCCTTAGCGCTGACGCAACTCGCTGTTATGTGGCTGATTACTCGTGCATTGCAGAGTCATGACATTAAAATCATTCATACCACTATTTCTTTTATTATCCCATTTCCTTGACTGGGACAGTTTGCAATTGTGTACAAAGTTAATACTTTTTATAATATAAAACAAGCAAATTTTCTTTTTTTTCATTTCTATCCATCAAATCTTCCTTTTGGATTATCAGAGACCTACTCTTTCCTTTCTTCTGTTACCATATATTGTGGCGATCAATATACTGTTCATTTTCTCCTGTTAAATTTTCTTTCATCTGTTAATTTCGAGATAATTTTTACATGACCGTACAACGCTTTCTACACAAAAGAAACGAGAAAAGGCATAGGGTTTACCGCAAAAAGATCGTAATTTCGGTGTATTTCCAAGGTAAAAGCATTGATATTGCGATGCAAAAGGGCAGGGATTACATTGCGAAAGCATTGACATTACCTTGCAATAGCATTGATATTACAAGATAATAGCATTGATATTAGACAGTTAAAACCATGCTTTCGTCTCGTAAAGTGATTGTTTCGTTGAATAAATCGTAGCAGAAAAACGTCATGAAATCGTAACTCTCTAAAAATCAGAACAATAAAAAAAATCCGCCCGAAAACCTGCGAGAATCGCAGATTTCCGAACGGATTATTTTTGCTTTGGAATATTTGTTAAAATCAAATATGATTTACTCGGTCAAATCTTTCTTTTTTTCCTCTACGGGAGAGAGTATATTTGTTTGCCGAGAACTGATGTAATCCCTTGCAGCATCAACGGCTATGAGCACACCATCGTGCACCCCCTGCTGCGGATTATGCTGAATACGGAACGTAAAGACCTTGCTGTCACGCTCTCCGAGGAAAGTCAGTTTTCCCGTAGAGGCATCCATCCACCATACATTCTTCCTGTCGCCAGAAATCTTACGCAGGTCGATGGTCATATCACCGGCTGTATAGTTATATACGAGGAGATAGTCGTTGCCTCGCGTAGCGATAAGTCGGTCATACCTTGTGCCGTTGTCTGAGGCAATGACCGCCTGGTCGGGTATGCGCTCAAAGAATGGGAAAGAGAGGATGAGAGCCTTGAGATACCTCATCTCCTGATAACCTTCGTCCTGCTGCGCTTCGTACCACAGCTTGGAAGTGGAAGCATAAGCCACGCCGAGACCTGGTTTCACCATCTGCATGATGGCGTTATGGCCGTATGTATGCCCAAAGGCACCAGCGAAAACGTCCCAGTAAGCATAGCGGCGGACATCATGCGCCTGCCAGCGGGGGCCGTTGGGGAAGTGCAACCCTACGGGTATGTCCTCGTATGAAGGTTCGCCATCCACGACAGGCTTTATGGGTTTGTATGCCCAAGTGGAATCAACGTACATCCAGCAGTCTTCCTCTGTATTGTCGGGGATAGGGTAATCTTTGTTCCCCATGCGCTGTCCGTAGGCACGGTGTCCGGACTGATACATGTGGAAATCCAGCCATTCCGCCTTTGACCACCATTTTGCCGACGTGTAGCGTCCGCGAGGATGAAAGGTCATAAGGTGGTTTTTGTCTATTGACTTTATAGTCTCGGCAAGAGCTGTCCATACCTCCGGCTTTATATTTCCCTGTATGTCACCGCCTATAATCCATATTATATTTGGAAAATCCTTATATCTCTCGGCGAGAAATTTGCCGTAAGCCTTCGCACCTTCCACGTCTATTGCACCGCTCTTGACCAGTCCTCCCCAGATACAGACCATACCTATGTAGATATTCTGCTTCTCGGCTATCTGTATTATACGGTCAAGATGGTCCCAATAACTGGCTGTCAAGCCTTTGTTCTGACTGTCGAAACATGAGAAATCCCACGGATTTTGAGGATTGTTGGACAGTTGTCCGTAGGCATTCATGCAGGGCACGCCATTTATCACCTGCACCTGCACTACATTAAAACCAGCCTTTGCAGCACGCGAAAGATAGCCGCCCGCCTCATCCTGGTTGAGTCTTTGAGGCAGAAGCCAGCCAGTGTCGCCCAACCAGAAGAAGGGTTTGCCGTCAGCATACTGCAGGAAACGTTGGTTGTCAGATACTTGCAATCTCCACGTCCTTGCAGAAACGGAAATCGCCAAAAGAGTCAGAAGAGTTAGAATAGTCAGTCGTTTCATTTCTATTAGTTTCTTATCTGTATGTCATCAATGCGCAAAATTATGAAAAAAAAACGGATTAAAAAAGATGACGGCATGTTTTCTTGCTAAAAAGAAGGAAAATATGTAATTTTGCAGTCTAAAAAAAGCACAGCGAACAGACATGATTACATTCTCCATCATCACCTGCACCTACAATGCGAGCCAATACATAGAGCGCACTCTCAAGAGCGTAGAAAGGCAGACCTACCCCCACATTGAGCACCTTATCATCGACGGACTATCGAAAGACGACACCGTGGTTAAGGCCGAGACCTATGCTCAGGCAACCACGACCCACACCGCCAGCATCTCAAGCGAGAGAGACAAAGGGCTTTACGATGCGATGAACAAAGGCATAGGGAAAGCATCGGGCGACTTTATTGTTTTCCTTAACGCCGGAGATAAGTTTGCCAACGACAACATACTTGCTGACATAGCAAAGCAAACGGAAGGTCACGACCCACTCCCCGGTGTCATATATGGAGATACAGACATTGTCAACGATGAGGGAAAATTACTGCATCGTCGCCGTCTTTCCCCGCCAGAGCATCTCGAATGGAGGAGTTTCAGGCATGGTATGCTGGTCTGCCATCAGTCTTTTTATGCAAGGACGGATATTGCAAAGCGCACCTTGTACGACCTGAACTACCGTTTCTCCGCTGACGTAGATTGGTGCATACGAGTGATGAAAGAAGCCGAGAGACAACGACTTACTATTCACAACGCTCATCTGACGCTCTGTTCTTACCTCGACGGGGGAATGTCAGTAAAGAACCATAGGGCATCGCTCATGGAGAGATTTCGGATAATGTCCTGCCACTACGGGCTCTTCTCCACCATCCTCATGCATCTCTGGTTTGTACTGAGAGGATTGCGACACGCCCTACGCACCCATCTTCCGTCATAAAACATAACACCATGAACATCAAGGAACTATACCGCAGCGACCCTAAGTACGGACAATTCCTGCGATTTTGCATCAACGGCGTGCTGGCAGTGTGCATCCAGTATGCCGTCTATCTCGTCTGCATCCGTTGGATGAACGAGTTTGTAGCCAATACGATAGGCTATTTCATCTCGTTCTGTTGCAATTTTGTCATCACGAGCTACTGGACCTTCAAGAGTAAGCCCTCATGGAAGAGGCTGACAGGCTTCGGCGGCTCTCACGTTATCAACTATTTCGTACAGCAGATGTTCCTCGCCCTATTCCTGTATATCGGGATAGGAAAGGAGTGGGCTGCTCTTTTTGCCATGGGATCTGCTGTGCCCGTCAACTTCTGCCTGCTGCATTTTGTATATCGGAAATAGCCCCATACCCCGATTATCTGGTATTCATCGACCAGGCAGAAGAACGCATAGCGCATGCCATTTCCCACATTCCCCGAAAGCAAAAGCAAGCAAATACATCTGATTTATGTAATATTTTTTGTAAAAAAATAAGTTTTCATCTTATTCATAACAGATAATATTGAAAAAAAGAGTACCTTTGCAGGAAATTTCTAATACACTTCCTGCAAAGTAACAACCAGAAGAAAAAAAACAATACAAAGACATGAATTTTCTCGATAGAAACGAATTCAATTTCCAACCTTCAGAAAAAGTAGTCAAAGCAATCAAGGAGTTTGACCCAGAGACCCTCTGTTTCTACACTCGCATATACGATGAAGGCAAAAAAAGCGTTGTCACCGTGCGTCTTTCGGAAATATACAACGTGCCGGAAGAGCAGGTGCTCATAGGCTACGGCGGAGAAGAAATACTCAAGAATGCCATACACTACTACCTCATGAAAGGCGACAACAAGACCATCCTCATACCGGAATTCTCGTGGTGGTACTACAACCGCGTGGCAGGAGAATGCGGAGGAACATTCGAGATGTACCCTCTTCATGAGACAGGCGACACCTTTGCCTACGACGTCGATGAAGTAATAGCCTACACCAACCGCATACACCCCAGGATGTTGCTCCTCGCCTCCCCCAACAACCCTACGGGTAACAACCTAACTTCCGAAGAGATAGGCAAGATAATGGAGAATATCCCTACCGATATCATGGTCTTCATCGATGAAGCATACGCCAGCTTCATCACGACAGACACCGACTATATCGCACCTTTGGTAAAGAAATACCGCAACCTTATCATAGCCCGCACCCTAAGCAAATTCTATGGTCTCCCCGGTCTTCGCGTAGGTTTCGGCTTCATCGGAGCCGGACACGAGATGTTCCTCAGCTACTCCAACAAGTATCTTGGCTACAACCGTTTCTCTGAAACCGTCGCTCTTGCCGCCCTCGACAGCGATGAACACTACCGCAAAGTAGCCGACAAGATGGAATGGGATCGCCAGTTGTTTGCCAAAGAACTTGGCGACAAGCCGGGCTTCAAAGTATATAAGAGTTCCGCCAACTTCATTCTCGTCAAGTACCCCGTAGCCATCAAAGAGGCTTTGCAGAAGGCAATGTCAGAGAACGACTGCAAAATCAAGTTCATGACCGACAAGGGACTGGAGGACTGTCTGCGCATCACGCTCGGTCGCCCTGAGCAGATACAGACTGTAGTCGATGCCATAAAGGATTGCATAGAGTAAATCCAACAGCAAAGAAACACATATTTATCTCCCTATTTTACAACCACTTCCATTATGAAAGCTATAATTCTGTCAGCAGGAATGGCGTCAAGGCTCAGACCTCTCACGGACAATACTCCCAAATGCCTGCTCAAGGTAGGAGAGAAATGCCTCCTGCAACGCTCCGTTGACGCCCTCATTGCCAACGGAATACGTGACTTCGTCATCGTGACCGGCTATCTGCACGGCATGATAGAGGACTTCATGGCAGAGCAATATGGAGAGTCTGTCAACGTAAAATACATACATAATGACATCTTCGACTCCACCAACAACATCTACTCTCTGTGGCTTGCACGCCCGGAAGCGGAGGGACAGGACATCCTGCTCCTTGACAGCGACCTGCTCTATGACCCAGAAATCATCTCGCAGGTGCTCGAATGTAAGGCAGACAACGTGCTGACCCTCATCCGCCATGACCTTGGAGAGGAAGAGATGAAAGTGGTATTGGACAAGGACAGCGGACTCATCACGGAGATAAGCAAGACCTGCAACCCAGCAAAAGCCGCAGGAGAAAGTCTCGGTATCGAACGAATGGGACCGGAATACACCTCGGCCCTCTATACAGAACTGCAGCACATGATGCTTGAAGAGCATCTTGAGAACGTCTTTTATGAAAGGGCTTTCGAGCGTCTTCTCGCCAAAGGACATACCTATAACGTCATTGATGTCACCGAATTCTTCTCTTGCGAACTCGACACAGTAGAGGATTTTGAGAACGCCAAGGCGAAGATTCCTGCATTCCTCTACTAATCATTACTGACAGAACGTCTGCTTACATCGCATTTATACCCACCTTACCCCATAACATTTACGGCACATGAAGATAGGCTTTGATGCCAAAAGGTATTATCACAACCAGACCGGGCTGGGCAACTACAGTCGGACCATCGTCGGTGGACTAAAGAAACTATTTCCCGACAACGACTATCTGCTATACGACGAGAAAGCTTTCTCACGCACCTTCCGCCTCGGACACAAGGCGGAAAGCGACGGATGCGACATCTTCCACGGACTGAGCAACGAACTTCCTCTCGACATCAGACACCGCAGGACAAGGAGCATCGTGACCATGCACGACATTGCATGGCTCACATTCCCCGATATGTACCACTGGATTGACCGCCATATCTACGACTACAAGTATGGAAGGTCGTGCCAGGTGGCTGACAAAGTGATTGCAATCTCTGAGTCCGCAAAGCGTGATGTCATGCGGTTCTACAACGTTCCGGAGGAAAGAATCGACGTGATTTACCAGCCAGTGCAGGATTATTACTACACTCCCCTACCCCAAAGCGACTGCGACCGCTTCATCCGCGAGCAGTTCGGAGAGGACGGACTGCCACCTTATATATTATATGTAGGAAGCATCAACTCCCGGAAAAACCTGCTTGGAGCACTCAAGGCCCTCGCCCTCATTCCAAAAGAACAGAGACCTCTGCTGCTCATCATCGGCAACGGAAGGGAATATCGCCGTGAATGCGAGACATTCATACATGACAACGGACTGGCAAAAGACACGCGTATCGAGACCTCTATCCACAACAATCTCCTGCTGCAAGCCCTCTACACCAACGCCATGGCATTCATATATCCCTCCTATTACGAAGGATTCGGACTGCCCGTAGTGGAAGCTGCCCTGCAAAAGACCCCCGTCATCACCACGACCGTAAGCTCACTGCCCGAAGCAGCCGGTCCCGATGCCTGCCTCATCGACCCTCATTCCGCGGATGCAGCAGAACAAATGGCGCACCATATCAACCATCTATGCACTGACAAAGCATACGCTAAAGCCATAGGAGAGAAGATGGAAGCATACGCACGATATATGTTCTCACCCGAGAAACTGACCAAAGAAGTCCATAACGCTTACAATTCCTTATCCTAACCCACAAGAAAAACATGGCATCATACGACATACGTCCACTACAACTGCGAATAAAAAAAATACTCCTTGCACTCGACAACGTATGCAAGGAGCACAATCTGCGCTACTATCTATGGGCCGGGACAATGCTCGGAGCGGTAAGGCACGGCGGCTTCATACCATGGGATGACGACCTCGACATAGCCATGCCACGCAAGGACTACGACCTGCTGATGCAACATGCACGGGACTGGATGCCCGCACCCTACGAGATAGTCAGTTATGAGACTGACCCCGACCACTACCCCCTGCCTTTCGCAAAGATACAGGACAGCAGTACCACGCTCATAGAACGTATGCACCTGAGTTATCTCGGCGGTATCTACCTCGACCTATTCCCCCTCGACGGCATGCCTGCTTCGGGATTGCAACGCAGGATGCACTTCATACGCTACCAATGGTACAAAAAGATGCTCTACTACGTACACCGTGACCCATATCGCCACGGGCACGGACCATCGAGTTGGGCATTCCTTTTATGCCGGAAAATATACACATTGCAGGGCATTCAGGAGACTATCCGCCAATTACAACGCACCTATGACTACGACAAATGCGACTATTGCGTAGATCATGACGACGGTATCAAGGGCATAATGCCTAAGCATCTCCTCGGAAAACCCACTCCTGCAAAGTTTGAAGGAGAGACAGTAATGGGCGTAGAGCATCCGCATGAATACCTCTCACAAAAGTATGGAGACTATATGACAATACCCGACGGCGACCATCAGCGACAACACAACTTCCATCTGCTCGACCTTGAGAGGGGATATAAGAATAGAAAAGAAGAGAAAGACACTATTTCATCGACGTGATACGACATGACAAAAGATATAATTGTTTCGCCAAAATATGCTGAAAGCAAAGAAATAATGACATTATTAGAGCGATTGCCCGAAGTTTTCAGCAACAATGAGGGAGAGATCATCTACGACAAGCGTAACAAAATCCGTCGTATTACCCTCTCTGACGGCAGGCATATCATACTGAAGAAATACAAAAAACCGAATTTCTTCCAGCGTATCTGTTACAGCACACTATGGAGCAACAAGGCAAAAAAGGCATACATCTTCGGCAACAGACTCCTTTTCCTCGGCATTGATACCCCAGAACCCATCGCTTCCGTCACGCTTTATAATAATATAGGTATAGTAGAGGAGTATTATTTCCTATCTACCGAGGACACACGCCCCGACTGCAGGATACTTCGTGACGGCAATATGGACAACCCCCAGCCACTTATTGACGCCCTTTCCCAATACCTTATCTTCCTGCATCAACAGGGTTTCCTACACGGAGACACCAATCTCTCCAACTTCCTATACGAGAAAAAGGCTGACGGCACATATCATTTCGCCGTCATTGACACCAACAGGTCACGCTTCCTGCATAGTCCTGCATCAAAGAAAGAGGCGCTTTCAAACCTTGTACGCATCACCCACGACCGACAACTACTATCATCCATAGTACATTCCTATGCCACACAACGTCAGTGGAACGCAGAGGAAGCTGTAAAATCAGTACTCAGACTGTTAGACAAAAGAGAGAAAAGGAAACTCCTTATCAAGCGATTGAAAGGACAATAAGTACTAATCCACACATACTCTACACCTTTACTGCTGATTTTTCCCTCACATTCACATCATCATTGCCCCTTTCTCAGATACTCCTCATACGACTTTTCGGCATCATAAAGCATGGTGCCGTGCATGGTAGGCGCCTGTACAGGGCGCATATAGTCGCCATATTCCAACCTTAATATTTCGTCATAGCCACAAGGAGCAGGTATCATAATATGCTCAAAAGGCAGCATTATCGTCTCCTTATAACCTGCAAGATGCCGGATGGGCAACGTCATATTTAGGCAAAGAAAAGCACCGTAAGCCTTTCTGTCGTCCATTTTTACCGAACGGACCACTTCTTCATACTGCTCATAGCGATGCTTATCCGAAAGGAACTTCGTATGTTCACGACACCAAAGATACAAAGGTTTAGGCAATGCGTGAGTTATCTTGCGCACTATCTTCAGCCTTTGGCTCGCTCTTCTCACCTTTATATAATGACGCTTGAAAGCCCTCGGACTGGAAGGCAGGGCATCTATGACGAAAATATCAATGAAGATATTCTGTCGGTGCTTCTGAGGCTTGCCGTCGGTGCGTATCGCTGTAGTGCCTTCCATGTGCAACTGGGCGTGCCTGTTGATATAATACGGTTGGGAAGATATGGTCTGCAGAAAGTAAGGCTTCCTGAATTCCTCGCTTAAAGCCATGAGTTTATCATAGTCCTCACGCAACATTGCTACGTCAATATCGTCATCCCAAGGAATAAAACCTTTCTCTCTGACTGCTCCTATCAGCGTGCCCGAATCGGCAAAGACACGCAGTCCGTGCCTATTGCAGACGCTCAGCAACTCCTGCAGCAAATCCATCTGTACTGCCCAAGCCTTCTTCATCGACTCGGATATGGTGTAACCTCTTCTCGTTTCCTCTTTCAGGAAGCCCTCAGGGAGGGGGTATTTCATAGTCAGCATGATAATTTCTTTCTTGTTTTTGGCTCTTCGACCAGCGTTCTTTTCTGTGCTTTGTGCTCTTCGACCTGGTCGAAGAGTACCAGTATTCCTTATTCTTTGTGGGGCGGACAGCCCATATGGTGGGCGGATTAGCCCATACGGCGGGGCGGATTAGCCCATACGGCGGGGCGAAATCAGCTCATACGGCGGGTAAGGTCGGTGAACGCTGTACGGAAGAAATAGCCGGACGCTATCTTGTCGCTCATCGCCCTGACGTTTTCTCGCATACGGCGATAATCCTCTGGCGTGACTTTCTCCAGCACTTCACCCAGATTCTCCAGCGTATCTACACAGATGCCTATGCCGTGTTCCTCGATGAAAGGAGCGAGAGCCGCCGTCTTTCCGATGATGACAGGGGCGTGACAGCGGAGATAAAGCATTACCTTATGAGGATTGTTGTAAGCCATATACTCGCCTATCATGCCCTTTCCCTCCGTCAGTGACTCGCCATACCATGACAACCCGAAGTCACCATGATTGTTTTCCATCAACTCGTAGTCAGCTGCAAAGCCCTCACAGACCAGTTCCTCCCGAGCAAGGTCATCACGAAAGCCAGAACCGTAGAGATGAAACTTATGGGCTTTGAGATGCTCAGGCAACATATATATGAAAGCATTGTGCTTCACAGAGAGACTGCCGGCGAAGAAGACGCTATAGTCTTTGGGTGACTCTGGCACAGGGCGTTCAGAGGTTATAGGCATTGGAGAGAGATAGTCGAAAAGTCCCAAGACCTGCATCTCGCCCCTATATCCATGCTCCAGGAGCCATTGACGCATGGCAGGATTGTGAACAATCAGCGCATCCGAGTGGGAAAGCCGCCTTATCTCACGTTCCACGGTCAGTTTCTTGCGGCGGAAGGAGCCGAGGTCGTGTATCACGGTGATAATTCTCACGCCCCGCCGGTGAGCCATATTGCAGACGAACTCGTAGTATTTCTTCATAGGATACTGTATGACGAGGGTGTCACCCCGGCGCATTGACAGCACAGCCTTCACCACTCCGGTAAAGGTATAGAAGAAATCGAATACCATATTCGGGCGGCGTGACTGCGGAAGAGCAAGGTTATGGAAGCCCATGTCGTCCATAATCTTCTCTATATCAGTGCGGGCACGTCCTCCCGCCGACTTTACCGACTTGTAATTACGTGAGATATAACAGTTTCTCATTATTATTTTCTTAATTTACAATTTCCAAGGTTCTGTGGTTTTAAGGTTCTGAGCAGGTCTTACGGCTGTACGGTTTTAAGGTTTTACGGAAGATACCGACAGTCCTCACAGACCTCCGTACCATCGCACGACCGCATAACCGTACAACCTCACAACCGCCCTTTTCTTCCCATCCTACCGTCTTTCCTGCCTTTGCAGGTATTCCTCGTATGTACGTTTCCATCTATTGTGCGTCCAAAGGTATAAATGCGGAGCATTACGGATAGAGTCTTCGAGGAGGGAAAGAGCCTTTTTCGTTATCTCATACTCCTGTGTTTCGGCAGCATGCTCGGCAATGAGTTGGAATGTAGCGATGTATTTTCCCCGCTTAGGTCTTTCCATTGAGAGAAATACCACTCTGTCATCCATTTTCATTGCTAATCGTTCAGCTCCTGTGAATACAGGAGAATTGTGGTTAAGGAAATCAGTCCAGAGGTGAATATTGTCCCATTTAGGAGATTGGTCAAAGATATATCCGAAGAGATAAGGGGTTTTATCCCGTTTGAGTCTTACGAGTTCGCGGAGAATATTCTTCTTGGGAACGGGTGTGCCACGCATAGACGAGCGTGCCTCTTTCATCAGATTATCCATAAAATCATTCCTCAACGGATGATAGACCAGTCCGTTAAAGGCATGTTCATACTCTTCTGGATAGTAAAGCCCAATGGCAGAGAGCCATTCCCAGTTGCAGTAATGCCCGAGAAAAGCCGCCACTCCCTGTCCTTTGTCATAGGCTTGTGTGATAATTTCCACGTTACGGAACTCCAGATGTCTCTTCATGTTCTCAGGAGTAATGGAGAGGAGTTTTAGTGTTTCTACGAAATAATCACAGAGCCAATGGTAGAATTTCCGTTCAATGTCACGCAGTTCCTTTTCCGTTTTCTCAGGAAAAGAAGATGAAAGGTTGCTGCGCACTATCTTCTTGCGGTAGCCTATCAGCCGATAGAGGAAGAAATATACCACATCGGATATGGCATACAGTATGCCGAACGGTAGTTTTGATATTTGCCTAATGATAAAAAGCATCTTCAATATTCAGTAACAAAGTAAGTTATTTCCCAAGCATATCAATGTCATCATATAGTTTTTGCAGGTATGCCTGTGCCTTGCGCAGGTTTTTCCCCTTTGCCTTTCCTGCGTCCAGTACCGTCTTTTGCTGTCCGTTGTCATATATGAGCTGATTATCATCGGTTACCATACCGACGGCATCAGGCACTGTGAAGAATGCGAAATGGGGTGCTTTATCATCGAGCAAGTCTTTTGAGAAGCGGTAATCATCATGACTTTGTCCGAGCAAAGCGAGCAATGTAGCCGGGATATCCTGCTGAGCACCTATTGTCGGGATACGTTGCGGAGTTGTAATAGCCCCTCCCGAGAGGATAAGAGGTATCTGATAACGATATAATTGGAAGTTGTCAGGATTATTGGGATAGCATCCGAGATGGTCAGGAACGATGACCAAGAGGGTGTTATCCCATATTTTTTTCTTTTTCAGCTGTGCTATAAAGTCACCAAGGCATTGATCTGCGAAGAAGAAAGCATTGAGAGCTTTATCCTCAAGCCGCTTCACCGGCACCTCGTATGGTTCGTGACTGCTGGATGTCTGGACTACGAAGAATCGGTTGCTGCGTCTGTTTCCTGCCGCCAAATCCTTGACAGCACGGTCGAAGACATAGTTGTCGTCAATGCCCCATTTTGTCCTTGGCACGCCACGACTGAAGTTTTCCTCCGATACTATATCCTCAAAACCGGTAGCACGGAGATAAGCTCTCATGTTGGTAAAATCCGCATCCCCTCCATAGAAATACTTTGTAGCGAAGCCAATACTATTCATTGAGCGGGCGATGCCCTGGAGAGAGTTGGTCTTTTGGGGAAATTTCATGAGGCTTGTAGTCGGTTGGGCTGGATAACCAGACAGAATAGATACAAGCGCACGGTCGGTGCGGAAGCTGTTAGCATAGAAATTGGTGAAATAGACACCTTGAGATGCCAGAGCATCAAGGTTGGCAGTGACTCCCTTGACGTGTCCTGACTCACTCATGATATATTTTGAGAAACCTTCAAGGATAACCATAACCACATTGACTCCCTTCTCTTCTCCTGCCATTCCAGCCTCAAGGCATGAGGTGAAATGGGGTGAAAGAGTCACTGCCTGACTGACGGAATCAGCAGGAGAGACTGTCCGCATGGAAGTATATACCATGCTCTTGAAGATGGCAGTCGCCTCCTTGTCGTCCATGAAACGGTATCTTGAGGAGAAATCCTCGTCGTGCAGGAGGGAATACATGAAACTGAACACTGGATTGACGGCGCAATGGTTGAGCCTGTAGTTGCTGCTGAAGAAGACCGAACCCACGTTGTTCGTGGCAACGGAGAAGCCTCCACGCACGGGGATAATGAGCAAAGCCGTGAGCAACAGCAGGCAAGCAGTCTGCACAAGCCTTTCTTTCATGGTCCTATGTTGGCGGGGACGCTCATGATGCCTGTGCCTTCCCAGGATTGTACGGCGGGGATGCACCCATGAATCAATGGCAATATATACCAGCACAGAGATAAGGAAGACAAGGATGACGGAGACAATGAGTTCGCCAGTGCCTATGCTCGCCATTGCATCTGACGGAGAAGAGAGGAGATAGAAGAGCGGTGTAGCGTCAAGAGGGAATCCCCAATAGCCATAAAGAACGATATTCGCCATATTGGCAAGGGTCATAGCAATGGCAATGATTCCGAAATAACAGCGCAAGAGATATACCAACGCTATACCTTTCCACCATACACTGACCATGAAAACCAGTGCGGGAAGGAAAGAAGCGTAGCCAGCCACGGCGACATCCAAGCGCAGAGCGTTCCAGAGCATGGGGAAAAAGCGTGCATCCCCCTCTCCAGATATAAGATGCAGGTTAAGGAGATAGAAGGCTATGTGACCCAACACCCCAAGGATGGTGACGGCAGAGAATACCTTTATCAGTGCTGTTATTCTTTTCATACGGCGTATTTTGTGATTTTTCTTTATTCTAAATAAATGCGGCAAGGCAAGATTCATGCCGATTATTTCTGCATATCATGCAGTTTCCTGTAATAACCGTTGGCTGCAATGAGCGTCTCATGCGTGCCTGATTCTACTATCCTGCCCTCATGCAGGACGTATATCTCGTCGGCATTTCTTATGGTCGAGAGACGGTGAGCAATGGCAACTGTGGTGCGTGTCTTCATGAGACGTTCCAGAGCATCCTGCACGAGGCGTTCCGACTCGGTATCGAGGGCTGACGTTGCCTCATCGAGAATGAGGATGGGAGGGTTCTTCAGTATGGCACGGGCAATGCTGATACGCTGTCGCTGACCTCCTGACAGACGTCCTCCACGGTCGCCAATCATCGTATTGTAACCGTCTTCAGAAGCCATGATGAATTCATGCGCATTTGCAATGCGCGCCGCTTCCTCCACTTCCTCCTGCGTTGCTGTATCTACTCCGAATGTGATATTGTTGAAGAAAGAGTCATTGAAGAGTATTGCCTCCTGGTTTACGTTTCCGATAAGCTGCCGCAGGTCATGTATTCCGAGGTCCTTGACGTTGATACCATCAATCAGCACTTCTCCCACTACCGTGTCGTAGTAACGGGGAATGAGATCTACGAGAGTGGATTTTCCCGAGCCTGACTGCCCTACGAGGGCTATTGTCTTGCCTTTGGGGATAGTAAGGTTGATATTGCGGAGCACCCACTGCGGCTCCCCCGTCTTGGTATCGGAATATGCGAAGGATACGTTTCGGAACTCTATCTGATGCTCAAATCCCTTGATACGCACGGGATTATCCTTTTCTGGTATAGTATCCTGCGCACGAAGTATCTTATCCACTCGTTCCATAGAGGCGAGACCCTTCGGGATATTGTATCCTGCTTTGGAAAATTCCTTTAGCGGGTTGATGATACTATACAGGATAACCATATAGTATATGAACGTAGGACCAGACAAGGCATAGCCCCCGAGAACCAGCATACCTCCGAACCACAATACGATAACAATCATTACCGTGCCCAAAAACTCAGACATAGGGTGAGCCATCTGCTGACGAATATTGACACGCATGATATTGTTACGATATTCAGAGTTGACAGCATCGAAGCGGGCATTCATCTTATCCTCGGCACAGAAAGCCTTTATTATACGAAGCCCTCCAAGCGTTTCCTCCACCTGACTCATCGTATCGCTCCACAAAGCCTGCGCTTCTATCGACTTACGCTTCAGTTTTCTGCCCACTACCCCCATAAACCATCCGAAGACAGGGACAAAGATTATGGTGAAAAGTGTCAGTTGCCAAGAGATAAAAAGCATCGTAGCGAAATATACGATGATGAGAATAGGATTCTTGAAGAGCATATCAAGACTCGACATAATACTGCTTTCTATCTCCTGTACGTCGCCAGACATACGTGCAATGATGTCGCCCTTGCGCTCTTCGCTGAAGAAAGAAAGGGGCAGACTGGTGATTTTCTGATAAAGCTGATTGCGGATATCCCTTACCACTCCTGTGCGAATAGGGATAATCGTGGCAGATGACAGGAAATAAGCCGCTGTCTTGAGTGCTGTCATTACTGCAAGTGCCACTCCAATGATGAGCAATGTGGTAGATTCCCCCATCTGAGTAATCATCATATTGACATAATAGTCGGCATTGTTGCTTACCACTTCCTTTACATTTCCCCAGTCCCAGGGCATCAGAGTGGTGGCATTCTGCGTGTCGCCGACCTGAAAAATTATCTGAAGGATAGGTATGAGCGTAGCAAAGGAAAAAATATTGAGGGCAGCCGATAGCACATTGAATACAACTGACAATGCGAGATATTTCTTATAAGGTGGTACGAAGCGTCGCAACACCAGCATAAATTCTTTCATCTATTGCGTTTATTGATTATTCTTTGATAATTAATTATCAAGTGCAAAGTTACATAAAAAATATGGGATAGAGAAATTTTTCGCACATTTTGCACACATTCTTCCCCAAAAAGCACAGCTGCGGGGAGACTGCCGGCAACGAGAGGAAACATGGCTGGTGAAGTTTGGTTTTCTTGACCGAAAAAGTATATATTAGTTGAAAAAATGTAAAAATGAGCAAAAATACGTCATTTTTGCCGTTGTGTTCGCACACAGCGTTGATATAAATCAAATAAAAGAATAAATAATATCATTTTTTCTTAAATTGTTTGCGCACACAATTAGAAGTTCGTACCTTTGCAGTGTCAAAAGGAAAAAAGGAGATTTCCAGACAAATTTCAGACGGACTCTGAAAGGAAAACCACTCCGGAAAAGATTTCCTCCTTGACACTTTCAATAGTGATTGTTTAGGTTAGTAGAATAATAGATTTAGGTTTTAGTTATTAGGTTAAAGATTGTTTGACTCTTGGATAACAAAAGAAGACTGCGAAGTTTTCTTTCGATTTTGAAAAGGATTTTAGTTAAACATATTTTTTAATGCGCCACAGCTCGTGAAGAGTAGTGGCGCGTTTTTTTTGTCCTTTGTTTTTTCTTCCTTGCTTTCTGCTTGTGTTCTTCGACCAGGTCGAAGAATACCATTCGGGGTGGGGATTATTGCGGATTTTATGGTCGAAAAATACCATTCGGGGTGGGGATTATCGTGACTTTTTGTTACATTGTCGATTTGGGATTTTTTGGGGTTATGAAGGGGATTTCTGGGTGTTTTGGGGATGGAAACGGGGTTTCTTACGGCATTTCGGAAGGGATTTTGGCGCAAAAGCATTGGTTTTGGGGGATAAAAAGAAAGAGATTACGATACAATAACTTCGCTTTCATCTTGTAAAAGCATTGATATTGCATCGTAATCTCTTTGCTTTTGTCGTGAGAGATTTTCGTGTTTACCGTTTGGTTTTCATGACTTATTGAAAGTCAAGCGGTTATGTTTTTGCTCAAAATTTCGTAAATTTGCGTGCCGTTTTCCGTTTCGTGAAAAATATTCAAGCCACGGGGCGTTTGGACAGGCAAAATCCTTACTTGAGCAGGTTGGAAAGAATCCAGTCGCAGTGAGCCCTTTCCATCGCCTCACTTGTCCAATGCTCGTTGATAGGAGTGATGACAGGATACTTAGGACACGTGAGAACGTTCCACACGGCGTAGCTTGTCGTCGGGGGACAGGTATTGTCGTTATACCCCCATGTCATGCGTACCGGACAGGTGATGTGGCGAGCGAAGTTCACTACATCGTAATATTGCAGCGTGCGCTCAGAGTTTTTGTCGAGAACACCTATCTTGTGCATGTGAGGATAGCCTCCCGTCCTGCCCTTTTCGTTGTAGGCTGCCATATCGGCAAGAGCGGGATGGTTGGCACAACAGAGTGTAACTCGCTTGTCCAATGCTGCAGCTACAAGGCTGAGAGCACCACCCTGGCTTCCTCCCTGCACTGCCACGTTCTTTCCGTCCCACTGTGGTAAGGATGTAAGGAAGTCGATAGCGCGCACCAATCCGAGATATACGTGCTTCATATAATAATGTTCGCGCGAGTCAAGTCCCTGACACAGGTAGCCGTTAGCACCAGTATTGAGGGCTGTGCTTATCTCCTTAAACTGCTTTTCTGACAATCTCGGGTCAAGACCATGTATCTCTGTCTCAAAACGAATGCAGCCATTGTCTGCATAATAGCGGTGGCGCAGCGGTTCCTTAATGGTTTTCACGCCTGCTCCGGGAGGACACAGCACTACGGGACAACCTCCTTCAGGGGCTTTCTTCGGAATGAAGAGATAGCCATAGACAGACTGCCGCTGCTTGTTCACCTCCAGTTTTACGAGGAAAGCATCAGCCTTGTCAGTGTCGTATTCATGCGCCGGTTCCATGGAATACTTGAGGGGAAGAGACTTCTGTTCCTCCATTTCCTTCTGCCAGAAGTCGAGGAAATCAGCAGGTTCTTTCGTATAAGGTTGTATCTTATCTACGGAATACCCCACCTTCACGTGGTGTGAGGTCGTTTTCCCGTCAATCACGGCAGTCAGTTTCATATCCATAAAACCAGGGTCGCGGCGAGTTCCCATATTGATTGTCGCCTTTCCGTTCTTCAAGAGCACCTTACCGGATTTCTCAACGCTCAGCATATCTCGGCTTATGGCATAGGTCAGTTCTACATTTTGCGGTATTCCGTAGCGGTAAAGGCGCACCTCTACGTTAGCATTCTCACCTATACGATAGAGCCAGTCGGCATGGTCAGGCTCAGTCAGCCAGAGATAGTCGCTGCGATAGGGGTAGTTTTCGGCAGCCAAAGGGAGGGCTGTCAAGAAAAAAAGGAGGGATAAAAATAAAGATTTACGTAGATAGAGATTTTTTTTCATAGCAGTATGGTTAGTTATAAATTACTGATTGGCACGTGCAACTACAGGCAATATCAACACGAGGAAACATATTCTTTGGATGCAAAGTTAATCATTTGTTTCGTAAAAAACGAATGATTGACATTATTTGTCTTCACCCATCCAACGAGATACCACTATTTTTTTCAGATTTACCGAATAATATTTTGCCATATCGAATATTATTCCTAATTTTGCCACCAGAACAATCATTTATCAGGTATGCATATAATATCAAGAAGCAAGCTTATTGCCTATTACACAAAAAATCCCCAGGCAAAAACAGCATTGGAGGATTGGTTCGTAAAGGCATCAAGGGCTACCTGGAATAATTTTGCAGACATAAAACTCACATTCAATAGTGTAGATAGCGTTGGCAAGCAACATTATGTCTTTAATATCAAAGGCAATGACTATAGGTTAGTCGTAGTCATTCAGTTTACGCCTAAGCGCATTTATATCAGATTTGTAGGTAGTCATGCAGAATATGACAAGATAAAGGATATTGAAAATCTATAAGACAATGGCACATATAAAGAATGAGGCAGCATACAGAGCTGCACTACAAAGAATAGAAGAATTATTACCGCAGGTCAACGATGACACCCCTATCAACGACAAGAACTATCTCGAACTGGACATGCTGTCGGATATGGTTGAGGAATATGAAGAGAAGTACTACCCTATCCACTCCCCATCATTAGTTGATACCCTACGTCTGAGAATGTACGAAATGGGACTTAACCAAGCAAAACTCGCAGAATTGCTTGGTATTAGCTGTGCCAGAATCAGCGAGATAATATCAGGCAAGGGAGAACCCTCACTCAAAACTTGTAGGGAGATAAGCCGCAAACTCAATATCGATCCCGCAATCGTACTTGGAGTATAACCCACTCCTATACGAAAAACAAGACACAAATCCCAAAATCGGAGAAAAAAAACCACGTATGACAAGAAACGTATTCCTTTGCCTTACGTGGCTTTTATTATGATACACATTACATAAATCCTAACCAGCGGAGTATGTCGTTGAGGTTTGCCACTACCATCATCAGCAGGAGGAAGCCCATGCCGATGTTTTGAGCTATCTGCAAGAAACGAAGGCTTGGTGTACGGCGTGTAACTACCTCATACAAGAGGAAGAGGATGTGACCGCCATCAAGTCCTGGTATAGGAATGATATTCATGAAAGCAAGGATGATACTGAGCAATGCTGTCATCTTCCAGAATACAATCCAGTCCCACACTGGAGGGAACATACTTCCTATCGCTCCAAAACCTCCGAGACTCTTTGCGCCTTCCTTGGATGCCACGTACTTCAAGTCACTGACATATCCGGTGAGTACATTTATGCCATAGGAGCATCCCGCAGAGATACTTGGCAAGAGGTCGAAATCCACATGTCGGGGTTTATAGTAATTGGCAATCGTTGTCATGCCGACACCGAGAAGTGCACGTCCCTCCTGAAAGTCGAAGACTACCTTTGCCGTATCATAAGTCTGCGTGCCAGCTTTTCTCCATACGATGGTCTTTGTGAGAACAGCAAGACTGTCCTTTGTAGTCTTGGCGTCAGTAAGGGCATCAGCCATGCGTCCTGCCTCATAGGTAAACGTATTCCATGAATCAATCTCTGCACTGCCAATCCTTACTATCACGTCACCTTTCTGCATAGAAGCCTTGGCTGCCGCAGTACCAGGCATGACGGTATCTACCTCTGCAGGCACTAAAGGACGGCAGAATACAGGATCCGTCTTGAGCATAGCAAGAAGATTGAGGTCTCCGGGCAATGCCAAAGATACTGTCTTTCCGTCACGCTTCACAGTCACCTCCGTCGCCTTTGAGAGGTCTCGCATGAGGTCTGCGCTGAAATCCTTAAACTCTCCGCGGTCAGAAGCTACGAGAATGTCACCATCCTTGAAACCGAGAGCCTTGGCATCATCATTGAATTTCATGCCCATCGTCATATCCTGCACAGCATAATAGTCATCACCATTGAAATAAAACAAAGAAGAATAGATGATTAAAGCTGTAACAAAATTGACCATCACTCCACCAGCCATTATGAGCAGGCGCTGATATGCTTTCTTACTACGGAACTCCCATGGCTGTGCAGGCTTGGAAAGCTTCTCTGAAGTCTGCGTTTCGTCAATCATTCCGTCTATCTGACAGTAGCCTCCTATAGGCAGCCAACCGATGCCGTACTCGGTTCCCACCTCGTCGTTGTACTTCTTGTTGCCGACGTTTTCGGTGACAATACGCTCTTTCTGACCCGTCAGTTTGTAGTATGTATTCTTCAATTGCTGAAAGAAATTCACGCCTTCATCATCACGCTCCGTGACAGGCGCTTTGCCGAGAAGCTTGCGAAACCACGTGTCGTAGCTGCTCCAAAGGTGGAATTTCCAGTTGGCAAAGATATAGAAACGCGATACCCTTGTCTTGAAGAGTTTCGCAAAAGTAAAGTGTCCGCCTTCATGAAGGAAGACAAGCAGTGTTATCGCAAGGATAAACTGTGCAGTTCTTATCAAAAAAACTTCCATTTTTCTTTTTTTCTGGTAAAATATGATTTAGTAGTATTATTACGAGAGAAAACTTTCTGCTATGCTTCGCGCCTCCTTGTCCGATGCGATATAATCGTCAAGAGTAGGATTCTGTATAACGGTTGCCTTGTCAAGAGTCTTTGCAATGATATTACCCATATCGAGGAATGAGCAACGGTCGTGTCGGAAAGCGAGGTTGACAACCTCATTTGCCGCATTTACCACGCACGGGGCATTACCACCTCTGCGTATTGCCTCGTAGGCAAGAGCGAGACACTGGAACTTTTCGAGATCGGGTTCAAAGAACTCAAGGGGAGTCTTGAACAGGTCAAGACGCTCCCCACTCATGTGAAGCCTCTCGGGAAAGGTGAACGCATACTGGATAGGCAGGCGCATATCAGGCACTCCAAGTTGGGCTTTCACAGCACCATCACGATACTGCACGGCACTGTGCACGATGCTTTGAGGATGAATGAGCACCTGTATCCGGTCTGCATCGACGCCGAAGAGCCACTTTGCCTCAATGACCTCAAACCCCTTGTTCATCATCGAAGCAGAGTCAATGGTAATCTTTGCTCCCATATCCCAGGTAGGATGCTGGAGAGCATCCGCTGCTGTCACGGTGCGCATCTGGTCGAGAGAGAAGGTGCGGAAAGGTCCTCCAGAAGCTGTAAGCAATATTTTCTCTATCTCATTCTCATGGTCTCCTACGAGCGACTGAAAGATAGCGGAATGCTCAGAATCTACAGGAATGATAGGAACGTGATATTTCTCAGCGAGTTCCATGATAAGTTCTCCTGCGACAACGAGCGTTTCCTTGTTGGCAAGACAAATCTTTTTCTGTGCTTTCACGGCATGGATAGTAGGTTCGAGACCAGAAAAACCTACCATTGCAGTAAGTACCATGTCAATAGGTTCCGCCTCTACTATGTCGCAGAGAGCTTTCGCACCAGCATAAACCTTTATGTCAGGACAGTCATCGAGAAGAGCGACAAGTTCGTCATACCTCTCTTCATTGGCTATAACGACAGCTGCGGGGCGAAACTTACGCGCCTGTTCTGCAAGCAGTTCTACCTTATTGTTTGCTGTCAGGCAGTAAGTTTCAAAACGATCACTATGCTCCTCTATGACTTCGAGGGCTTGCGTTCCTATCGAACCAGTACTGCCAAGGATACAAATTTGCTGTTTTTTCATTGTTAATACTATGTATATGTGGCAAAATGAAGCCACATACGAAATCACATAAAAATACAAAATGTCATCACAGGTCGAGGAGTCCCTCCGGGAGAAGCATTCTGACAATCCGCTTCTCCATGTCAATCTCCGTTACCATATCGTCAGTAGCGGGGATAAGGATGCCGTTATCAAGTTCGAAGAGGGTATTGACAGTAGAGTCATCAATATTCTCTACCCTACCCACCTCTTTGCCATCGGCATCGTTCACGATAGAGAA
Source organism: uncultured Prevotella sp. (assembly GCA_945787895.1). Classification (GTDB taxonomy): domain Bacteria; phylum Bacteroidota; class Bacteroidia; order Bacteroidales; family Bacteroidaceae; genus Prevotella. Next base: position 26,722 of record CALZJQ010000010.1, read on the forward strand.
ACCCACTATCTGAGCCATTGACAGCTCCGTTTCCTCTTCACTTTCTGCTAAATGGCGAGGGAAGAAGACCTCTGTCCCTGTCAGTTCGCGAGCACGCTCCTGAGTGTCAACGGAGACAAACTTCATCAATACTACCTCCTCACTCCGGAACCTATACTCCTCCATGAAGAAAGGGACAAAGATACCATCCAGTCTCAAGACAAGATAATCAGCATCCACACGGTCAAAGACATCATCATCGACGTGGATTGACAGTTCACCCTTTACGCCGTGAGTCTTGCCTATGACACCTATTTTATATACATCCTCCTCTCTTATCATACTCGAGTAATCTTTGCACCAAGAGCATTCAGACGCGCTTCGATATTCTCATAACCACGGTCTATCTGCGATATATTGTTGATTTGCGACGTACCCTCAGCACTGAGAGCGGCAATAAGTAGCGCTATGCCAGCACGTATATCAGGGCTTGACATACGTCCAGCACGCAGACGTTTGCTGAAATCATGACCTACAACGACAGCACGATGAGGGTCACAGAGAATAATCTGCGCTCCCATATCAATGAGTTTATCCACGAAGAACAGTCGTGACTCAAACATTTTCTGATGTACGAGGACAGAGCCTTTTGCCTGAGTAGCCACCACAAGGAGCACACTCAGCAGGTCAGGTGTCAGTCCAGGCCAAGGAGCATCACTGAGAGTCATTATCGTTCCGTCAATAAACGAGTCAATCTCATAATGGTCATGATGAGGGATAAACAAGTCATCACCTATCTCATCAATATGGATACCGAGACGACGGAATGCATCCGGAATAATTCCAAGGTTCTTGATAGAGGCATTTTTTATGGTGATACCATTGCCAGCCATGGCAGCCATTGCGATAAAAGAACCCACTTCTATCATATCGGGCAACAGTCTGTGCTCCGTACCATGCAGGCTTTTCACGCCCTCGATGGTAAGAAGGTTTGACGCAATGCCGGAAATCTTTGCGCCCATAGCATTGAGCATGGTACACAATTGTTGGATATATGGTTCACAAGCCGCATTGTATATAGTCGTAGTACCCTCTGCAAGCACAGAAGCCATGATGATATTCGCAGTGCCTGTCACTGAAGCCTCATCGAGAAGCATATAGCATCCACGCAGCCTGTCAGCGTGCAACTCATATACGTCACGTCCATCGACACGGTCGTAGGAAGCACCTAACTTGCGGAAACCGAGGAAATGAGTATCAAGTCGTCTGCGTCCTATCTTGTCACCCCCAGGCTTTGCTACCGTGGCACAACCAAATCTGCCGAGCAATGGTCCTATCATGAGCACCGAGCCGCGCAGAGCAGCACACTTCATGACAAACTCATCACTATGAAGATACTCCAAATTAAGGTCAGAAGCCTGAAAAGAATACTCCCCATCTCCCATCTTCCGTACCTTCACTCCTATATCTACGAGCAACTGTATCAGGTTGTTTACGTCAAGGATGTCAGGAATATTCCTTATTATCACCTCCTTATCAGTAAGCAAAGTGGCGCAGATGACCTCCAACGCTTCATTCTTTGCCCCCTGCGGAGTGATGGTTCCACACAGCGGATGACCGCCTTCTATGATAAATGCATCCATTATCTGGTCGTTATTTCTTCTTTTTCTTTTTCTGGTTTGACTGCTGCATTGACCTCACGTCTATCTTGTCAAAGGTAAACTTGTCAATATCGAGCTGTATGACGCCGTCCGTAAACCTCGCAAGGTCGTCTGCCACCTTCTCAGCCTCACCGTTTCCGTGACCATACATCAGCAGGCAACGCTTCATCTGATTGGCAGTTCTTGCCACGAGGGCATCTCGTTCCGTGCCCGGCGGCATGGTTTTCAGTTTTTCAAAAATCTGGAAGAGCGACTGTCCATAGTGGCGCACGCGGATGCCTTTCGGCGGATAAGGCACGGGATTAGGCTTCTCCCTGAGCTTTTCCTCCGTAGTAACCTCCACGGGATAGTCGATGTCGAGCTTGAAATTGCTCATGAGAGCAAGATGGTCCCACAGCGTCTGGAGACGGTCAGCAGGACTTTGCGTAGAGGGAGTCATGCGTTTCATCGTAGCAATGATGCTTTCAGCGCAGCGCTGACGCTCCTCCTTGGTAGGAAGAGCCACGCAATGGTCCACCATCTGCTGTATTTCCCTGCCGTACTGGCTGAGACGTATCGGCTCACGCATGGTGTTATAATCGAGTCCTTCGATATTCATTCGTTAGATAATTATTCGTTCTACAATAGTTTTTTTGGCAATTTTGCCACATAATCCTTGAGATATGACGGAGTGAAATATGCCACATCCTCCGTCATACCATCGTTGAAACGACGCTCCGCCAAGGGCATCATAAACCTCGCAATAGGATTGACATCAGGTATGAGGTGGGCATTAGGATGATTTATTGTCTCCATGCACTTCGCAGCACCGTTTCCGAAGAAATATACAGGATGCTTGTCAAGGAACTCCCTATACGTTTCGGCAGTCACAATATCCGCTCCTACCTCACGCACTGGCTTCAAAGCACGGTTCCAAAGCCCAGCATATACTTCCATCCGGCGAGCATCAAGCATAGGGCAAAGCAAGGGCTCGCCAAGGTCTTCCACCCCTTCCGGCACCTTTTCTCCGAGAAGTACGGGAACGCAGAGAAGCTCGAGAGTAGGCACACTGATGAGTTTCGCATCACGACCATAGCATATTCCCTTTGCCATTGATACACCAATGCGAAGTCCGGTATATGACCCCGGACCGCTACTTACTGCCACTCCGTCAAGCGAAATAAGGCTATTGTCAATAAAGCTCAATGCTTCATCAACAAAAATTCCGAGTTTCTCGGCATGATTGGGACCGGAGAAATCCTCTTTTTCATATATTATCGTACCATCGTGGCTGACTGCCACGGAGCATACATTCGTGCTGGTTTCTATGTGTAAAAGACAGGACATAATCCATTTTATTCTAAAATAATGTGCAAATATACGCATTTTCCCCGTAATTTTTTGTACTTTTGCAGAAATTTAACGAAAAAACAGGCAAATGATACTTTCAATGACCGGCTATGGCAAAGCCGTGGCTACTTTTAAGGAGAAGAAAATCCACGTAGAAATAAAGTCGCTCAATAGTAAAGCTCTTGATCTTTCTGCACGTATCGCCCCACTGTATCGTGAGAAAGAAATGGAGATACGACAGATGATTCAGCAGAAAGTAATACGCGGAAAAGTAGATTTCTCCGTCTGGATAGAAAAAGAAGCTGGTACAGAAGCTGCACCCATTAACGTCGCCCTGATAGAGGCATATTACAGACAGATACAGGACGTGACAAAGAAACTGGGCATGCCTGAAGGTTCTGTCAATGGTTCCAACTCTGCAAGCGACTGGATGAGCATCCTTATGCGTATGCCAGACGTGATGTCACGTCAAGAGATAGAGGTGCTTTCTGATGATGAATGGGATATCGTATGTCAGACCATCAACGAAGCTCTCGAAGCTCTCGTATGCTTCAGAAAGCAAGAGGGTGCCGCTTTGGAGGAAAAATTCAATGAGAAAATCAACAATATCGAGGCTCTCATGGAAAGCATCACTCCATACGAGAAAGCACGAGTGGAGAAAATACGCAACCGCATCATAGAGGGACTGAAATCCATTCCCGAGATAGAATACGACAAGAACCGACTCGAGCAGGAACTCATATACTACATAGAGAAACTCGACATTTCCGAAGAGAAACAGCGACTTGCCAACCACCTCAACTATTTCCGCGAGACAATGGCAGAGGAATGCGGAGGACAGGGCAAGAAACTCGGCTTCATAGCGCAGGAAATGGGGCGTGAAATCAACACCACCGGCTCTAAAAGCAACCAAGCAGAGATGCAGAACATCGTCGTCAGAATGAAAGACGAACTGGAGCAGATAAAGGAACAAGTGCTCAACGCTCTCTGATAACCTGCCCCACATATACTATTTATAAATCCTATACAGCGAAAACACTATGAACTGCAATACCGCAACCAAGGAGTTCTCTTCCTGCAACAAGAGCGAAGGACGTCTCCTCATCTTCTCAGCACCCTCAGGAAGCGGAAAGTCAACCATCGTAAACTGGCTCATGACAGAGCATCCCGAGCTGAATATGCACTTCAGTATATCATGCACCACACGTGCTCCACGTGGTACAGAGAAAGACGGCGTGGAGTATTTCTTCATCTCTGCCGAACAATTCAAGGAGAAAATAGCGCAGGATGCCTTCGTGGAGTATGAAGAAGTATATACGGACAGGTACTACGGCACGCTGAAATCGCAGGTTACCGAGATGACAAGACAAGGACAGAACGTAGTCTTTGACATCGACGTGAAGGGTGGATGCAACGTAAAGAAAATCTATGGAGATAAAGCTCTAAGCCTCTTCATACAACCTCCATCCATAGAAGAACTGCGCCGCCGCCTCGAAGGCAGGGCTACTGATACTCCCGAAGTCATAGAACAACGGCTGAACAAAGCGAGTTACGAACTGACTTTCGCTGACAAGTTCGACAAAATAATCATCAACGATGACCTCGAAAAAGCGAAAGCTGACACCCTAAAAGCAATCAAAGACTTTCTGAAACTGTGAGAATAGGACTTTTTGGCGGTTCGTTCAATCCCATACATAATGCCCACGTACGCTTGGCAAGCATCATTTGCCGTGAAGCACAACTCGATGAAGTCTGGTTCATGGTCACTCCTCACAATCCATTAAAGCAACAACAGGGACTAATGGACGAGAATGACAGGCTTCAGATGGTAAGACTTGCCTTGGAAAATGAACCTCATCTAAAGCCTTGTGACTACGAATTTCATCTCGAAAGACCCTCTTTCACCTGGAATACGCTACAGCATCTCAGCAAGGACTACCCACAGCATGAGTTCCATATCATCATCGGCGGCGACAACTGGGCACTCTTCCATAAGTGGGCACGTCACGAAGATATTCTCCGCAACTATCATATCATCATCTATCCGCGCAAGGATGCCGAGACTGACACCGACGCATTGCCCTCCAACGTCACCGTCGTCGCAATGCCGGAAATGAACATTTCGAGCACAATGATAAGGGAAAAACTGGCAAAAGGCGACCCTATTGACGGGCTTGTCTGCCCGAAAGTGGAGCAATACCTGAATAATATCCGTGCAAACAAAACGATAACGACATGAAAGTCATCAACCTCTCAAAGCAGGACACGCTGCTCAACCAATTCCTCGCCGAACTGCGTGACAAGGATTATCAGAAGAATGCGCTGCTGTTCCGCAACAATATCAAGCGCATAGGGCAGATAATGGCTTACGAAATAAGTAAAACCCTCAGCTATAAAAAGCAAACTATAAGCACACCTCTTGCTGACATCGACATCAATCTACCCGATGAACGTATCGTCCTCGCCACTGTCTTCCGTGCAGGACTGCCTCTTCACGATGGTTTCCTCAGCTATTTCGACAGGGCAGAGAACGCTTTTGTCTCCGCTTACAGATACTATACCGACAAGGAAGCGACCAAAGTAGGCATCAAAATCGAGTATATCGCCACACCAGACCTCACTGACAAGACACTGATTATCGTCGATCCTATGCTCGCCACGGGCGGTAGCATGGAATTGGCATACGAGGCTTTTCTCTCAAAAAGCAAGCCATCACGCACCATCTTCGCCTCTGTCATTGCCTCAAAGAGCGGAGTAGAGTTTATGAAGAAACACTTTCCAAGTGATGATTTCCTGCTCTTCTGTGGAGCAATAGACCCAGAACTCAACGAGAAAAAGTATATCGTGCCAGGACTCGGCGATGCCGGCGACCTGGAATATGGTGGCAAACTGTAGCTTACCTCATCCCCCTTTCCACAACATATCATGATGAAAAAGACTCTGAACGGCATAGAGAAAGCTCTGGAATGGATGTGGTATCCGATAGGCAGGAATGGTATGTTCTTGCCATTCATGTATATTCTCGGCATTGTAGTGGGAATAGTGGAGGTGCCAAACTGGAAAGGTGCGCATATTTACGGCAATATATGGCTTGAACTCTTCATTGACCTCTACGCAATATGCATCATCTTGGCATTCATTCCAGCAAGGATAAGGCGATGGTGTCATCACCTTATATATATAATAGCATACACACTTGCCTTGATTGACGTGTTCTGCTGGGAAAAATTCAGCAGTACCATAAGTCCGTCAATGCTGCTTCTCGTCAGCGAAACGACAGGCAACGAGGCTTCAGAGTTTCTCAGCACATACATCACTCCCGACCTGTTTGCCACCAATTTCGCCTGGATCCCGGTCATACTGCTATGCCACGTGCTCGTCACCATGTTGCCAAAACACAAGCAAGTGAAGATTTGGGCAGGAAAAGCCACGCATATCATCAAGCAAAAGCAAAGGTATCTCCACGCTATCCTCGGCATTCTTACCCTCACTTGCATCATATCGGGAGGAGAATCGTGGCTTTCCAATAAGGAATGTATGTGGAGATTCTTCCAATGCCAGACGGTAGGTGACGTAGAAAAGGACATGAACAAGAAGCCTCATGCAGAGATGTACCAGCCTGTATATCGTCTTGCTTTCAGCATATTCTCCAACAGTCTTGTAGCGAAACAACTGGAAAGACTGAAGGACTACGCAGAAAAGATAGAACGAATGACACCCTCGGCACTTGGTATAGATACCTGTCAGATACAGTCAGGCGACATTATAGTAGTGATAGGAGAGAGTTATAACAAGTATCATTCTCAGCTATACGGTTATCATCTCCCCACTACCCCACGGCAAAAGGATTTGGAAAAGCGCGGCAGACTCGTGAAATACTCAGACGCTATCACGCCTTGGAACCTCACAAGTTTTGTCTTCAAGCACCTTATGACTACCTATTGTGTCGATGACGAAGGTGATTGGTGTGACTATCCTCTCTTCTGCCAGCTGCTCAGAAAGGCGGGTTATCAGGTCAATTTCCTTACCAATCAGTTTCTCCCCCACGCAAAAGACGCGATATATGACTTCAGCGGAGGCTTCTTCCTCAACGATGAACTGCTGAGCAAGGTGCAGTTTGACATCCGAAATGAGGCTACCCACCTCTGGGACGAAGACCTCCTCAAGGACTATCACCGCCTTATCACCTCCGACACCCTGCGTTATGCCTCGCCTACAGCAGAGAGAAAGCGGGAGTTTACCATCTTTCATCTCATGGGGCAACACGTCAATTATCACATAAGATGCCCCAAAAAGAAGATGAAATTCTTCCCATCGCATTACAATCTCCCGCAAAACAAACCCAAAGAGGTGAGGAATATCGCATATTACGACTGCGCTACATGGTACAATGACTCCGTCATCGGGGCTATAGTAGATACTTATAAGGACAGGGAAGCCATCATATTATTCTTCTCAGACCATGGGGAAGAGGTCTATGGACCTGGCTCCTTGCACCATTGCGGACGCAACCACACGACAAATATCACAGCAGACATAGCCCGACAAGAGTACGAAATACCAATGTGGATATACTGTACGGAGAAATATGCGAGGAAACATCCCGACATTGTCAAGGCTATCAGAGCATCAAAAGACAGACCTTTCATGACGGATGCCCTCTCACACGTGATACTTGGACTGACGGGAGTGAAGTCAAAGTATTATCGTCCCGAGATGGACTTGCTGAGTCCGCAATACAACAGTTCACGCAGAAGACTCATGCAGCACGTCGTAGAGTACGATTCTGCATTGAAAACGGACAACAAATAAAGAGACAGATTATGGCAACAACAGAGCAAATATCAAGAATAGAGACGAGTGCTATGCGGGGAATCGCCATTCTCGCCATCGTATTGCACAACTATTCTCATTGGCTTGGAGGGATAGTGCAGGAGAATGAGTATCAGTTTCATGTGCTCAACGTGCGCCGTCTGATGGTAGAGTTGTCGCATCCTTCATGGGAACTGACAGTACACCTGCTGTCATTCTTCGGCCATTACGGTGTGCCCATCTTCGTTTTCCTCAGTGCTTACGGCTTGGTGAAGAAATACGAGAGATACGACAGCAGTTATGAGAGTGGCACATCGTTCTTCGTTTCCCACTACAAGAAACTCTTTCTGATGATGGTAGTGGGCTATGCGGCTTTCGTCCTTGTCGATTACATGACCCCCGGTCCCCGCAGATATGAGTTCTGGAACGTTGTCGGACAGTTGGGTATGTTCAGTAATCTCTATGCAAACCCCGACCATGACATCTGGCCTGGTCCTTATTGGTACTTCGGATTGATGGTACAACTCTATGCTTTCTACCGCTTCGTGCTCTATCCCGGCAAGGGTTCATTGGTGGGATTAGTATCAAAGAGGTATCATGTTCCGATACTTTCCGCCCTGCTTATATCATCACTTCTGGCACAATTATTCTTTGATCCCGAGGGTCTTGCCCTGCAATGGTATCGCTATAACCTCTTCGGCTCGCTCCCCATCTTCATCGCAGGACTGCTCTTTGCCCGCTATTATACTCCAAAAGAGACTACAAGAGGGACGCAGATACTCTGGACTCTCATTGCTATGCTGCTGATACTGATGCTCAGCATGAGTTTCTGGTCGTGGATATTCGTGCCATTCTTCGTCTGCATCGGCACAATAGCTTTGGTCAAGACTCTTCCGGATGCCCTGCTCTCCCGCCTTGAATGGGTAGGAAGCATATCCGCAGCAATGTTCGTCTGCCACCCTATCTCACGAAAAGTAATCATTCCTATTTCCCGTCACGGAGAGTTATTTGCAGGATTGCTGCTCTATATCGTAGCAACCCTCGTGCTTGCCGTGATGTTCAAGAGATTGATGAAACGGATATAAAAACATCATACCGACATGATAAAGGACATTGAACTGAGAAACATCTCGCGATTTCGTGCAGAACACATGGGTATGGCAATGCTTTTTGTCATACTCTTCCACGTTGCACTGCCTCGTAACGATATGTTTTTCGGACTTCGCAGGATGGGAAACATCGGAGTGGATATGTTCCTTTTCCTCAGCGGGATAGGACTATGGTTCTCCTGGAGCAAGCTGAAGATTGACTCTGTAGCCGTCTTTGGGAAGGAATACCTCCGCTTTTACTGTCGGAGACTCAAGAGGATATACCCAGCCTGGCTGATTATTGCATGCCTTTACTATATCCCGCGCTTTGACGGAACAGATTGGACAGACCTCTTCGGCGACATCCTCATCAACTGGGACTTCTGGAAACGTGACGAACTCACATTCTGGTACATCCCCGCCACGATGATGCTCTACCTCTTCGCACCGCCCTATATGGAACTGATACGACGCCATCCTATCTATCATTGGCTCGTGCTTGTGGTGGTAATGTGGTGCATCCTCGTGCAGTGGGTAAGCCCCATCCATCAGTCAGTCGGGCATATTGAGATATTCTGGAGCCGCGTCCCCATCTTCTTCCTCGGCATCAACATGGGCGAAATGGTAAAGAGGCAGGAGAAGCTCGACGGACAATGTATCTGGATGGTATGGATAATGTTCGGCATGGCACTGTGGAGCAGTATATGGCTTGAGCAAGTCAGGCACGGACAGTTTCCCCTTTTCGTGGAGAGGATGCTGTACATCCCCCTCACAGTGACCACTATCATCCTGCTCAACCGTGTGTTTCGCCGCACTCCGGCGTGGCTGAACAAGAGCATAGCATGGTGCGGAGCACTCAGTCTGGAGGCTTATCTCATCCACATCCAGTTTGTTCTCCGCCCAATAGAACAGTATCACCTTGGTTATTGGCGCACATTCCTCCTCACATTTGCCATCACCATGCCACTCGCCTGGCTGCTAAACACATCTATCAGCTTTATAGAAAAGAAATGCAAAAGAAAAGATACATCTTCTCCGACTTTGACGGCACACTGACGACAAAGGATTCCATGATGGAGATAATCCTCTTCCAACGTGGGAAAAGAGGACTTTTCACAGCCCTGCTGCGCATCCTTCCGTGGATAGCATTGATGCTGCTTCACCTCTATTCCAACCAGAAGACAAAGGAAAAGCTGCTCCATCACTGTTTCGGGAAGATGAAGGAGAAAGACTTTGACACGTTTTGCCAGCGTTTTGCCGATACCCACCGGCACATCCTGCGGCAGAATCTCTACGAAAAGCTGTTGAAAGCAAAAAGGGAAGGCGCAGAGGTAGTGGTGGTGACTGCAAGCCCGGAGAAATGGGTAGCACGGCTTGTGCCAGACTTTAAGGTGCTGGGCACCCAACTGCAGTTCTCAGAAAAAGGGATGGAGAGACATTTCCTGACAAAGAACTGCTATGGGAAAGAGAAGGTAAGGCGCATACTTTCCGCCTTTCCCGAACTGCAAATGCAGCGCAAGGACTGCCACGTCACAGCCTACGGAGACTCAAAAGGCGACAGCGCAATGCTCTCCTTTGCTGACGAAAAGCATTACAGGGACTTCCTTTCATAAGACTGTTCCAAAGAAAAAACCTTCATTCCTCCTACACGAAAGAAAAAAATGACAAACTGGATAAAAAGCCACAGAGCGATACTATCCGTGATAGCAATAGGATTGTCCATAGCTATTACGCTCAATGTAATGATGCTTTTCTATCATTATGATGCCTGGACCAACCCGAAAGTGGGCTTCTGGACAGCATTCTGGACAAAGTTTGAAGTGTCAGGCTTCGACACTTACACGTATATCGTAGTGTCAAAATGGCGTCCGCTCTATGTCATCTCACGCCATCCGCTGCTCTCGGTCATGGTCATGCCACTGTCATGGCTTAACGGTTGGCTGATGGAAGTGACTGGCATCAACTGCTCTATCTTCATTGTAGCCGTGCTGATGGTCATCCTTACCGTCATGTCATGGACGCTGACGTACAGGATAATGCGCAGCATCATAGGTCTGACGTACGGCACAAGCCTCCTGCTCACAGCCTTTTTCTTCTCTTTTTCCCACGTGATGCTGCTGATTTTCGTGGAGGATCACATGGCAATGTCGCTGCCCTTGCTGCTCCTCACCGTATATCTCTCGGGCAAAGCCATCAAGGAGGGGCGGAGATTACCCTTGAAACACTCCCTTCCCCTGCTCTTTGTCTCTACCGCCGTGACAACGACCAACTGCATCAAGGTCTTCCTTGCCGACCTCTTTTCCCGATTGGGAAAGGACTCCCTTTGGCAAATGACAAGGCATTTCTCACTCTATCTCATTCCCCTGTCCGTCATCTTCGCCCTCCTCGCCTACCAGCAGGATACCACTCAGGCAACAGAGAGCCGCAACGCCCTGCACACCGTGCAGAAAAGAATGGAGAAAGACAGCGCCTTTGCCGTGCAATGGCAGAAAGAAATGCTTGCCAACCGCAAGGCAAAGGAGAACCAGATAATCAAACTTCCGTTCGTGACCAACACCGATTACAAGATCGACCGCCTGCCCTCTCTCGTAGAAAACATCTTTGGCGAAGGACTTATCCTCCACACTGAGTACGCCCTTCGCGACAGTAACAAGAACAACCGCCCAGTACTCGTCAGATACAACCATTGGTACTATTATGCCATCGAAGCGATCATAGTATGGCTATTCCTCTTGGGAGCATGGCTGGCACGAAAGGAACGCGTGATGCAGGCTGTGCTGGCAATGTTCCTTTTCGACATGATACTCCACGTAGGGCTCAACTTTGCCTCCGCCGACGTGTATATAATGACTGCACACTGGGCTTTCGTGATACCGATAGCCGTAGGATACCTGGTAAAAAAAGCTGCCATAAAGCCTCTCACTAACCGCCTACTAATCTCTACAATCATATTACTCACCACCTTCCTCTGGATACACAATCTTAGCATTATCGTTCCACATATCCTGAGAATGTAGCGATATATGCTAAATCAAGCAGAACAAAGGAGGGGATTTTTTTGCAGATAACATAAAAAAGACATACCTTTGCAAAAAAGAAACGAAGACAACAGACAATGAAAGTACTAATATTGAGCACATACGAGCACTCCGGAGGAGCAGCCGTTGCGGCAGGACGGCTGCTGCATGCGCTTCAGAAGAACGGAATAGATGCCAAGATGCTATGTCGCAAGAACATATCATGGTGGAAAGGCAAGCCGCAATCCTGGACAAGCATCATGGAGAGAGCCTTCATCTGGGCCTTGAACGGCTTCTCAATGAAAAACCTTTGGGCAACAGACACCGGTCTCTTCGGGCAAGACATCACCCGTACAAAGGAATATCAGGAGGCTGACGTCATCCACCTGCATTGGGTTAATCAAGGGTTTATATCGCTGGACACCATTGATAAAATCCTAAATTCTGGCAAGAAAGTAGTGATGACAA
>CALZJQ010000011.1 GCA_945787895.1 uncultured Prevotella sp.
CGCGACCCCTAGCGTGACAGGCTAGTATTCTAACCAACTGAACTACCGCACCAAATGTCGCTATTTCTTTTTTGCGAGTGCAAAGGTAGTAATAATTTGCATACCTACCAAATTTTTACCGTACTTTTTTCAAAAAAAGTTGAAAAACCTCTGCATTTATCCCTTTTCCTTCCTTCACAAACCAGTTTTTCAACGTAGAACCATGTATGAATCCACATTTTCCCAACATTCGGATACAGGCGGCGTTGTCTTCTGACACGTATGCGTAAACATGATCCACAAGCCGTGCACTACGAATATAACCTATGAATGCCCTCATGGCTTGCAGGGAATATCCCCTGCCTCTAAATTCCTTTGCCAATATGATTCCTATCTCTGCCCGACGGTGTATGGGATTGTAATCGTTAAGGTCAGCAAGCCCCATGACAAGACCTGGATTATTCCTGTCGCATATTACCAAGCGGACTTGCCGGTCGATGGCAAGGTCACACTTCTGCGTCGCAATATAGTCACGCAAGAGGTAATGAGAAAAAGGAACAGTATTAGAAGAATGCTCCCAGTCCTCCATCGAGTTTTCCATCTGGTAGAGCGGCTCCAGATCTTCGGGTTCAAGCGGGCGAAGTAAAACTGTCATTTCTCTCTCCTGGTTATAATGAAGGGCAGACAGAGGAGTGACATAATGGCAAGGTATGCAGAGCCATTATATTCCCACAGGTAATACCCCAAAACATTGACGACAATGACTGAGACAATTATCCAAAGACGGATGACATCCTGCCTCTTCAGCCATTCCTTCCGGGAGTCCGGATCGGATATCTCGCGCTCTCTCTTTGAGACCATAGGCAGGTGATACCATTTCAGGCATATATATATTGCCGACAAAGTAAGCACAAGAATGAAAGTATGAAGGTAAAACATGTTTTTTTCGGTTTTACGGTTATACGGTTTTATGGTTATACGGAGGTTTGCGGTTTTATGGTTGTAAGGCTGTACGGTTGTAAGGTTGTAAGGAGGTTTGCGGTTCTACGGAAGTTTGTGAGGCTGATTGTAACTTCCGCACAACCATATAACCAAAAACCTCATAACCGAAAAGGAAACCTTATAACCTCATAAGCATATAACCGAAAGGAAACCCCACAACCGAACGATTCCTACAACGGCACGCGGTTGAGGATGGAACGGCCGAGAGTCACCTCATCGGTATATTCCAATTCATCGCCTACGCTGATGCCCCGAGCTATGACGCTGAGCTTTACATCGTATTGTTGCAACCGCTTTGAGATATAGAAATTGGTGGTGTCACCCTCCATTGTGCTGGCAAGTGCGAAGATTACCTCCTGTATGCCTCCCTCTGCCACACGCCGGACAAGCGATTCTATTTCCAGATCACTCGGCCCGATTCCGTCCATAGGAGATATAATGCCTCCGAGAACATGATAAAGTCCACGATATTGCTGTGTGTTCTCTATCGCAATGACATCCTGAATGTTCTCGACTACGCATACCAAGGTATTGTCACGGCGACTGTTGGCACAGATAGGACAGACCTCCGTGTCGGAGATGTTATGACACACCTTACAGTGCTTTATCTCTCTCTTCATCTTCTGCAACGTTCCGGTGAAGTCTTCGACAAACTGGTTGTCTTGTCTGAGAATATGCAGTACGAGCCGCATAGCTGTCTTTCGCCCGACACCTGGAAGTCGTGAGAACTGGTCAATCGCGTTGTCTAATAATTGTGACATAAAAATCGTTTGTTTATCGAGAAAAGCAAATGGTTTGCAGCGTTTGAGGACAAATGTCTTTTTATTGCATCTTCCTCAACCCTTCCCATTTCACATTCCATTTTCCATTTTGGGGAAAGCCAGGATTCGGAATGTCAGGACAGCCGTCCCATCCTGCGCACATCATCGCTATGGCATCAAGGAAAGCCCCATTGCCCGGCAGGTAGAGGCGCAGTCTCTTAGGTTCCTGATAGTTGTGGCCTGAAACCAAATACGTGTTCTTTCCTTTATCTATGAGCAATGCCTTTACAGCATTCTCTCCATCTCCGAGACGTGCCGCGCACATGGCTGTCATTCCATAGTCCCATCCCCATGTAGTTTCCCAGTTCCAGTTTTCCATCACCCAGTCAAGCGTGCGCTGCATCATGGCGCGGTTGTAATGTCCATAGTATGGAAGCAGTCCACATGCGCCAAGGACAGCTGGATGGTCAGACCGGCATTTCAAGTAGAACTCCTCTTTTGTAAGTTGTTTCTTGCCGCTTTCTCCTCCATAGTTGAACGGGTCAAATGCCATATTGGCAGAAATCGTATCAGAAGGATTTGAGACAAGGAACGGCTGAGAAGGCATTCCTGCCGTATATATCCCCTCATGCTGCGGCAAGGAAGCAAGACGCCGGATTACTTCATCCCAGTCATGACGACGTTCTTTACCCATTCGCTCACGCCATTTCTGGGCAGTGGCAAGACCGTATGTAAAATACACTTGCTCGAAGGGGTGGCAGTATGAGAAGTCTTTGGACATAGATTCCTGCATTGCAGTCTGTCCGTATAGTTGGATAGGAACATCATCGTGAGCACATGACAATGCAAAATCACAAAGAAACTCAGCCGTTTCCTCCACATTCCTTCCATATCTGTCGAGAACAGCCTTCCTTTCAGCATCCGTAACATTTGGCTGCTCAGATACGATACGCCACATCTCCTCTGCCATATATATATAATGTGGCTGTTGCCAAGTGAGGAAAGAGCCCACGTTGCTTGGCGACTCACCCACCCAAGGGTCGGTCATCTTCATCCACCTTATACCCTTGAAATTCTGCCGCTGGGCTATTCTCCTTGCTTCCGGATAAGCTTTGGCATTATACCATTCGAGCATCCTTTCCAATACTTCAGGCCTGTTCCACAAAGCAAAATCTACGGTATGCCACCAAGTCATCTCAAGGTGAGGACGACCATACCATGAATTATACGTCAGTCCGGTCTCCTGCGCCGGGGTCTCGTTTGCACAGTTAATGAAAGTCAGGTATTGGGAGAGCACGGTTCTTCGTTCCAATTCCTTGGCTCTTATATCTTTACATTCACCAAAATCGACAAATGCACCAGTCTCCCACCATTGGTTCCAGTATTTTCTCACCTCATCAATGGACTTTGCAAATGAGAATGAGGTTTTGTCCGGTTGCTGCTGGGAATACTCTACACGGAGATTGAAGCGACTTGACTTTGGAAACAGTGAATAGGTATGGTTTCCTTCTTCCCTGACTACAGCCTTTCCCTCCCACTGCATGAGTATGTAATACTTTGTATCATCAATGCAGTGTTCTACGAGAATGCAGTTTCCTTTCCTCTGAACTATCCGTGAGGAATGCTTGTCAGCACTGTTCCAGTCTGATGCAGCGTCAGCATGTTTACCTGAAGGATATGGCAAGGAAAGTGCAAGTGACACATTTCCCTTGCCAAGCAGTTTGCTCTCCAACGAATAGATGACTGCATCCTGGCAAGGCATAAAAGCCGTATTGACAGTAAATGGATACCCGAGAGCTGAGAAACGTGATGTTATCACGCCGTTATAAAGGCTTAGACGCTGGTCAATATCTTCGATTTCCGACTCCTTTACCTGCCTGTCTCCCTGCTTGATTACGAGGGCTACGTTGCCAAGGTTGAGACGATGGGGATTGACACGGAAATACTCTGTGGCTTTCTTTCCCCTTCCTTCCACTTTATTTTCCACCGCATAGACCTCTTTTCGTCCATGACCGAGGTCCATTTCCCTCTCCGTCTCCTCACGTCGGAGGTTTTCTTTGTTTGGGAAAGAATGCCATCCCCAATCCGACATTGAGCAGAGCGGGACACCAAGTTCGTAGTTCTGAGGATAAGACTGCATACCGGTAACATCCACCGTAGTGGCAAAATGTCCATTGCCTACTGACAGAGAATTGAGCGGGTCAGCATTTTTCACTACAGGATTATTCCTTTCGAGTACACAGGCCCGATTTATCTTCTCCACTTCTTCACCCGCAGCGAAGATACCGGTTGCAAGAGTAGCGAGTAAAATAACAGATAGTAGTCTTTTCATGTTAGCAGTTGATTTTGTTGTCTATGTTGATTACAAAGGAGAGCGTACGAGCGTTTTAGGTCCATTGCTTGAAGCATCAACGGAATCTTTGTGAATATTCTGTACAGAATCCCGGTTGGTAACGTTCATACTGTCTGTTGAGGTCTTTCTTTCTTCCTCCTTTTTCTTCTCCTGATGGGCAATGACTATCTTGACATTTGATACGGAAGCAAGCCTTACGGTAGAGGAAGGGACATCATTAAGGCTCTTGCTGAGCATAAAATATCCGCTCACTTTTTTTATCCCAAGATGCTCGTCATCTTGAATGGGTATCGACGTAGTGGTCTGTTGGGTAGCGTGCCGCACCTGAGAAACAACGCTGTCGTTCATAAATGTGACCGCCATCACAGCCACCAAGTCGCGGATTCCGTCCTGAAAAACGAACTGTGACTGAAACTGCAGGGTCAATCTGTCACCTTTCCTTACGGTGCTGTCCGTCACGATTTCAAAACTGCGGATGTTGTACGGCTCATTGGGAATAAGGATGAAATTGCGTTCCATATTCCAGATGTTCGAGGTATCGGCAGCAAATCCCTCCCCTGCAAGTGACGCTTCTCCTCCGAGATTGACCACCTCCTCACGCATTCTTTCCGCCACATTATTATATATGGAATGCAGTACGTCTGCATGACGGCAATAATAATTGAACGAAGAGTCCCATTCCGCCTGCGTTATGTCATATTTCTTGAGTATGGCTGCATGGTATTTAGTTTCTTCAAAAGCCCTGTCCTCATAGTTTCCATTTTCTGCAATGCCCTGCGCCAAGTGCATGTCATAAATGATGTCCTCCATCAATCCTTCAGACAAAACATTCTGATTGTCTGACGAACATGATGCGAAAACAAGCACACTAAGCAATATGAATAATAAATGTCTCACGGAATAGTATAAAAAAAAGTAAGCTGATGACCTTTTACTTAAAGGATAGATTCCTTAGTTCTTTCCTGCAAAACAACAGCATGGCAATTACACTGACGCTGATGCTTGCATCTGCAAAATTGAAAACAGGGCTGAAGAATATGAACTGCTGCCCGCCCCAAAACGGAAACCAGTCGGGATAGTGAGTCACTATGAGGGGAAAATAGAACATATCTACCACCCTACCCTCAAGAAAAGGAGCATATCCCGTGCCGAAAGGCACAAGACATGACACTGAATAAGGAGTGGAATTGGAGAATGTCAGTCCATAGAACATACAGTCGATGAGGTTTCCGGCAGCTCCAGCGAGCAACATTGACAGCAGTACGACATACACAGTCCTCGCACCACGCATTATCTGCCTTGAAATGTACCATGCAATGACAAAGATGGCAACGAATCGGAAAAGCGAAAGCATGATCTTCGGCATGATAGACATTCCCCACGCCATACCGTTGTTTTCAATAAAGAGTATATGAAACCAATCCGTCACACGGATACATTCATGCAACGTCATGGTCGTCTTTACCTCAATCTTGATAACCTGATCGATGATGAGGATGGCCAATACTATTATTATGGATAAAAATGCTTGTTTTTTCTTGTTTGGTTTCATCAACATTAATCATTTACCATTAGGTCGCTTCAGGGCTTTCGGGGTTCAACAGACAGGCAGATATCTGGAAAAACCACGCAACTGCCAAACCTCACGACAACCCACGGCTATTTGTTTCTTGCGTTTTTGGATTCCACGCTGAGCGTAGCATGAGGGACAATACGGAGTCTCTCCTTTGGAATCAGTTCTCCAGTGATACGGTCTATGCCGTAAGTCTTGTTCTGGATGCGGATAAGTGCAGCCTCAAGCCCGCGGATAAACTTCTCTTGCCGCGCTGCGAACATCATGGTTTCTTCCTTAGTCTGGGTGATGCTTCCCTCTTCCAGCACTTTATATGTAGGCGACGTGTCAGCAACATCATTGCCATCATCATTTCTGAGCACACTCATCAGTTGCTTGTAATTCTCACGTGCAACAACCAATTTTTCTTCAATAATAACTCTGAACTCTTCCAGTTCTTCATCACTATACCTTTTCTTTATTTCTGCCATGATACAATAATTAGGTTTGATTGATATTAGTTTTAATGTATAGTATTATTTGTTTCGACGACAAGACCTATTGTTTCAACCGCACGTTCCAATGCAGGAACGCACGGTTGAAACAATTATCTTTCTCACGATTTTGCGACAAAGACCTTAGCCTTGAAATCTCCAAAGTCAGCATCTGCTCCTGCAGAGGCATCACCGATGGTGAGACTGTTTGCCAATACCTGCGATGCAATATGATTGCCAAACACCTTTACTGCTGAGACAAGTTGCTCATTCTCCTCGATGACGACATTGATACGGTCGGTTATCTCATAACCGTTTTCTTTACGCATAGCCTGTATTCTCTTGATAATCAGACGTGCAACACCTTCATTCTTAAGTTCTGGTGTAATCTCAATGTCGAGAGCTACCGTTATCTTGCCTTCCTGAGCAATGGTCCATCCGGGAATATCCTCCGAGATAATCTCCACATCGACGGCTTCTATCAGTGTATCCTGTCCTTCCACGATGAGAGATATGCTGCCATTCTGCTCAAGTTCAGCAATCTGCTCCTGCGACATAGCTATGACTGCTGCATTGACAGCCTTCATGAGCTTGCCGAATTTCTTTCCCATCGTGCGGAAATTGCACTTTACCTTTTTGACCAACTGCATTCCATTTCCGTCTTCGATGAAAGACAGTTCCTTGACATTCGTCTCCGCAAGAATAACTCCTGCCATACGTTCTATCTGATTCTTCATCTTAGCATCTGAAGCTGGGATGGAAATCACCTGCAAAGCCTGGATTACAGGTATCTTCACCTTCTTGCGCAACGACAGAACCATTGACGTCACCTGCATTGCAAGTTGCATTGCCTCTTCGAGTTCCTTATTGATAAACTCCTCATTAGCCTCGGGATATTTGGCAAGGTGCACGCTTTCCGCCTTGTTCTTGCCAGTGACAGAATTGAGGTCAAGGAACAACTGGTCTGCGTAGAATGGAGAAATAGGGGCAATAAGCCTCGCTATTGTTTCGATACAAGTATAGAGCGTCTGGTAGGCAGACAGTTTATCCTGCGTCATACCACCGCCCCAGAAGCGTTTCTTGTTGAGACGGATATACCAGTTAGAGAGCTTGTCAATTACGAAGTTTTGGATTAAACGACCTGCAGGAGTAACGTCATAATCAGACAGATACGTATCTACCTCCTTGACGAGAGAATTAAGTTCAGAAAGCAGCCATCTGTCAAAGTCAGGACGTTCTGCGAACGGTATCTCATCCTCTGAGTAGTCGAAGCCGTCAACATTGGCATAAAGCGTGAAGAAAGAATATGCCTGATATAATTTCACGAAGAAAGCACTGGTCACTTCGCTCACTCCATCAATGTCAAACGAGAGATTATCCCATGGGGAAGAGTTGGTCACCATGTACCAGCGCACGGCATCCGTGCCGTATGTACCGATACATTCAAACGGATTGATTACGTTACCAAGACGCTTCGACATCTTCACGCCGTTCTTATCGAGCACAAGACCGTTGGATATGACATTCCTGTATGCGACAGAATCGAAAACCATAGTTGAGATTGCATGGAGAGTGAAGAACCATCCGCGTGTCTGGTCAACTCCCTCTGCAATAAAGTCGGCAGGGAACGCCTTACCCTCGTCAATGAGGTCACGGTTTTCAAACGGATAGTGTATCTGGGCATACGGCATCGCACCTGAGTCAAACCACACGTCAATGAGGTCGAGCTCTCTCGTCAGCACGTTGCCGGTGTCAGACACGAGCTTAATATCATCCACGTACGGGCGGTGGAGGTCAATCTTCTCATAGTTTTCCTTAGAGAAATCTCCGGGAACGAATCCCTTTACCTTCAGGGGATTCTCTTTCATCACTCCAGCCTTCACAGCCTTTTCTATCTCGTTGTAAAGCTCTTCTACAGAACCTATGCACAACTCCTCCTTCGTGTCACGGTTGCGCCAGATAGGGAGCGGTGTACCCCAATAGCGTGAGCGTGAAAGATTCCAGTCGTTAAGATTCTCAAGCCATTTGCCGAAGCGTCCCGTTCCGGTAGATTCCGGATGCCAGCTGATGGTATTGTTGAACTCCGACATACGCTCTTTCTTTGCCGTTGAGCGGATAAACCAAGAATCAAGAGGATAATACAAGACAGGCTTGTCGGTGCGCCAGCAATGAGGATAGTTATGTACGTGCTTTTCTATTTTGAAGGCACTTCCCTCTTCCTTCATTTCAAGGCAAATGACGACGTTGAGGTCCATGTCCTTCATCGCCGCCTTCTCGTCATATTTTCCGTCAGCGTTGTATTTCGGGTCGTACGCATTCTTCACATAGTCTCCCGAATGCTTCCAGTAAGCATCTTCCACACAAAGCTTTACGAACTCGACATTCATGTCTTGCTTGACAAAATAACGCCCTTTGAAATCCACCATAGGGCGTGTGTCGCCGGCCTTGTCGATGACGAAGAGCGAAGGAATGCCCGCATCCTTGGCTACCTTTGCGTCATCTGCACCAAAGGTAGGGGCGATATGCACGATGCCTGTACCGTCATCAGTAGTGACATAGTCTCCGGGAATGATGCGGAAAGCCTCGGATGTCTTCTCTACGACAGCATCTCCTTCAAGAGCGCAGGGCTTGACCCACTGCATGAGTTGTCTGTAATGGATTCCCACAAGGTCTGCGCCCTTGCCTTTCCAGAGTATCTCCATCGGGAGTTCATTACCCTCATCGTCCTTCTTTGCCTGGAAATAAGAAGCGAGCCTGCTCTCTGCAATGACATAGACAGCCTCCTCGTCAGTATAAGGATTATTACCCTTTACTGCAACATACTCTATCTTGGGACCCACGCACAGTGCGGTATTAGACGGCAAGGTCCAAGGTGTGGTAGTCCATGCGAGCACATATACCGGCAGCTGCGTATCAATAAAGTCCACCTTGTCGGTGACCTTGAACTGTGCAGTGACCGTAGTGTCCTTCACGTCCCTGTAGCATCCCGGCTGATTGAGCTCATGGCTTGACAGCCCCGTTCCCGCAGCAGGAGAATAAGGCTGTATGGTATAGCCCTTGTACAGGAGATTTTTCTGATAAAGCTGCTTCAGGAGATACCACAGTGTCTCGATATATTTGTTGTCATAAGTGATGTATGGGTTTTCGAGGTCCACCCAATAGCCCATCTTGTTCGTAAGCTGCGTCCACTCGTCGGTAAACATCATCACGTTTTTCCTGCAGGCATCGTTGTAATCATCGACACTGATTTTCTTTCCGATGTCTTCCTTTGTGATACCGAGATTCTTTTCTACGGAGAGCTCTACGGGAAGTCCGTGAGTGTCCCAGCCAGCCTTTCGCTTCACCTGATAGCCCTTCATCGTCTTGTATCTGAGGAACGTGTCTTTGATGGTACGTCCCATTACATGATGAATGCCCGGGTGTCCATTTGCCGATGGAGGTCCTTCAAAGAAGATAAACTGCGGGCATCCCTCACGTTCTTCTATGCTCTTATGGAACAAATCCTTCTCTACCCACTGGCTCAGTATCTCGTTGTTTGTCTCAACGAGGTTCAGTCCTTTTCTTTCTGCGAATTTTCTTGCCATATATTTTATCTGATTTTTCTACTTTTCCCTGCAAAGGCTGGCACGTCATATCCGTATAACGCAGACATGAATATGCCCGAAAATATATTATAGACTTAAGTTTCGCAAGTCGGCGGCTTGCGAAACCTAAATCACAGATATATAATCGGGCGCAAAATTAATAAAAAAAGTCGAGTTAGACAAATCTTTGGCAGATAAAATGAGGATGTAGTTCCCGGTTTTTCCTGTTTTTTACTACCGTTTAGTTGTTTGGTTGTTCGGTTGTTTGGTGGTTTAGTTGTTTTGTTGTTTAGTTGATTGTCTTCGCAATGGAGTCGGATGCTATCAACAAAACCACCAAAAAACAAAACAACCAAACAACAAAACCACTAAACAACCAAACAACAACTCAGCTACTCATCCTTCTCCTCAGCCTCGTGTTCGGCAATGAGCTTCTGCTGAATATCGTTAGGCACGAGTTCGTAGGAAGCAAACTTGGTGGTGAAGGAAGCGCGGCCTCCCGTAAGAGAACTCAAAGCGATGCTGTAACTGGAGAGTTCCTTCAGAGGTATCTTGGCCTGCAGTTTCTGATAACCATTCTCCGAATCCATACCCATGATGAGGGCACGGCGGCCCTGCAGGTCGCTCATCACGTCTCCCATGTAATCTGCCGGCACATACACCTCAAGGTCATATATCGGCTCCAAAATCTTCGGTCCTGCATTCTTGAACGCCTCAGAGAAAGCATTGCGGGCAGCAAGCATGAATGACAACTCGTTGGAATCTACCGGGTGCATCTTGCCGTCATACACGATGACGCGCACGTCTCGTGCATAAGAACCTGTCAGCGGTCCACGTTCCATCTTCTCCATGACACCCTTGAGTATGGCAGGCATGAATCTCATGTCAATGGCACCACCTACAACAGTGTTGATGAACACGAGTTTTCCTCCCCATTCCAAATCTACCTCCTCACGGCTCTTGAGGTTTATTTTCACCTCCTGACCATTGAGCTTGTAAGTTGTCGGGTCAGGCATTCCTTCTGCGTATGGCTCTACGATAAGATGCACCTCACCGAACTGTCCTGCACCTCCTGACTGTTTCTTGTGCCTGTAGTCAGCCTGTGCACTCTTGGTGATGGTCTCACGATAAGGAATCTTCGGCTCAAGGTATTCCACCTGTATCTTCTCGTTGTTCTCCAGACGCCACTTGAGCGTGCGGAGGTGGAACTCACCCTGTCCGTGTACGATGACCTGACGCAGTTCCTTGCTCTGCTCCACTACCCACGTCGGGTCTTCCTGACGCATCCTTGTGAGAGCGGCCATGAGTTTCTCCGTCTCCGACTCATTCTTTGCCTTTATAGCACGGGAGAACTTAGGATTAGGATATTTGATGAAGTCAAAACGGTTTTCACAATCCTTGCCGTTGAGCGTGTTGCCCGTCTTTACGTCCTTGAGCTTTACTGCGCAGCCGATGTCACCGGCTTTCAATTCTTCCACAGGAATACGGTTAGAGCCGGCACATACGTATATCTGACCTATCCTCTCCTTTGAGCCTCGGTCTGCGTTGGAAAGGTCATCGCCCTGCCTGATACTTCCGCTCATCACCTTGAAGTACTGCACCTCACCAATATGCGGCTCTACTCCGGTCTTGAAGAAATACACAGACTCAGGTCCGTTCACATCGACAGGCACTTCCTCGCCGCGTGTATTGTGAACCTTCGGCATCTCATCCACGAAAGGCACCACATTGCCGAGGAACTCCATGAGCCTGCGTACGCCCATGCACTTTCCTGCGCAGACACAGAATACCGGGAAGATGCTGCGTGTCACCAATCCCTTGCGGATACCTTCACGCATCTCGTCTTCGGTAAGTGTCTCTGTCTCAAAGAACTTATCCATCAATCCTTCATCATTCTCCGCAGCAGCCTCCACAAGAGCCTTGTGCAGCTCCATAGCCTTATCCATCTCCTCTGCAGGAATCTCCTCAATAGTCGGAGCACCGCCTTCCGGTCCCCATGAATACTTCTTCATCAGCAGTACGTCAATGAGAGAGTTGAAATTAGGTCCTTCGTTCAGCGGATACTGAATGGGGACTACCTTCTGTCCGTAAATATCCTGAAGACGCTCAAGGCAGTTCTCATAGTTACACTTTTCAGAGTCAAGCTGATTGACAAGGAAGATGACTGGCTTCTTAAGTTTTTCAGTATAACGGAAATGGTTCTGAGTACCTACCTCCGGTCCATACTGACCGTTGAGGAGTAGTACCGCTGTATCTGTGACATTGAGAGCCGTCAGGGCAGATCCTACAAAGTCATCGGATCCCGGACAGTCAATGATATTGAGTTTCTTGTTGTTCCACTCTACATGGAAGACGGTAGAGAATACGGAGTAGCCGTACTCCTGTTCTACGGGGAAATAGTCGCTGACAGTATTTTTCTGTGTGATTCTTCCACGTCGCTGGATAACCCCTGCCTCATAGAGCAGGGACTCTGTCAGGGTTGTCTTACCAGAGCCGTCATTGCCAAGGAGGGCAATGTTCTTGATTTCGTTAGTCTGATATACCTTCATAGTTTAATTTAAGGTTTTAGTTTGTTATTAGGATTTAGTACGATTCTCATTTAGGGGTAATTTCCCGAAATCGGTATCAAAATTACAGAATGCAAACGTGAAAACAAAACATTTGTAGAAAAAAAGCATGTTTTTTAAGTTTTTTTTTGCCTTTTATTCCATATTCCCCCTTTTCTTGCTAACTTTGTCACGTAGTACATAGTTGTTGGTTTTGGGTTGTTGGTTTTGGGTTGTTGGTTTTTGGTTAGGTTTGTCTTGGCTCCTGAGAAATCCCCCATCGGGAAACATTCCAACCGAAAGCCTACAACCAGATACAGCAAACCAACCTACAACCTAAAACCAGATACAGCAAACCAACCTACAACCTACAACCTAAAACCCAAAACCACAAGAAAACGATGTCATCCATCTACGTCCACATACCATTCTGCAAAAGCCGGTGCATCTACTGCGGATTCTATTCCACTACCCTTCTTGCACTTCAGGAGCAATACATCGATGCCGTAATACGGGAACTGTCACTCCGTAAGGACTACCTTCCGTCCCAGCCGATACGTACCTTATATATAGGTGGGGGTACGCCCTCGCTTCTCAGTCACGTCAGCCTCAGCCGGCTTTGTCATACGCTCACGCAATTTGCCGGGACATTCAACGCAGGACTGGGCGACGGGGAAGCTCAAGCCATAGAGGAGTTTACCATCGAATGCAACCCCGACGACATTACTGAGGACTTCGCTCGTCTCCTTGCCCCGCTCGGCATCAACAGGGTAAGCATGGGAGCGCAGACATTCAGCGACGGCCGCCTCGCCTTCCTCCGTCGCCGTCACCGCTCGGAAGACGTGAAGAAAGCGGTGAACACATTGAGGAAGTGCGGCATAGGCAACCTCAGCCTCGACCTCATGTTCGGATTTCCCGGCCAGACCCTCGCAGAGTGGCGACATGACATCGACTCTGCAACGGGACTCGACGTGCAGCATATCTCAGCCTATTCCCTGACGTACGAGGAGGGCACGCCCCTGCACTCGCTCCTGCAAAAGGGGGAAGTTTCCGAGATTGGCGAAGAAGAGAGCCTTGCCATGTACGACACTCTCATCGACCGGCTGACAGCCTGCGGATACGAGCACTATGAGATTTCCAACTTCGCCCTCCCCGGCTGTCGCTCAAAGCACAACAGCGGCTACTGGAGACGCATACCTTACCTTGGACTGGGAGCCTCAGCCCATTCCTTCGACCTGCTGTCAAGGCAATGGAACATCTGTGACGTCCAAACGTACATACGGCACGTCACGGACTCCTCCCCTGCATTTATCGAAGAGAGGGAAGAGCTGACGGCACGAGAGACGTACAACGACACCGTCACCACTGCCCTCCGCACCTCAGAAGGTATAGACATCCTTTCCCTGGATTCCCGTTTCCGTGACTATCTCCTTGCCGCATCACGGCAGCACGTCTCCAATGGCACCCTTTCGCTCAGTGACAACCGCCTCCGGCTCACCCGGAAAGGCCTTTTCATCAGCGACTCCATCATGACCGACCTCGTATGTGTAGATTAGCCCTGACCTGCCCTCCACCATCCCTTTCCGATGAGGAAACGCAGCATATCCCCTGCATGACAATGATTGTTTTGTCCTATACTTTACCCCAAGGGTTCACCATTCATATCTCACTGTCATTCAACTCCTTGGACTACAGCATTGATATTACAACACAAAAGCGGCGTTATTACCAGGTAATAACGCCGCTTTTGTTGTCCAATATCATAGCTTTTACATTGCAATGTCAATGAGTTTTATTTTGTCCTATTATTCAACAAAAACACGAGAAACGAGGACAGCCAGCCGGAACGCTGTTGTCCCGACTGGCTGTCCTATTTTTTCCCTTGGAAAACACAAAGACTTCGTATGAAATCCTGACGTGCCGTCACTCCGCCGTCTTCTTTGCCGCTGTCTTCTTTGCCGGTGCTTTCCTAGCAGCCGCAGGCTTCTTCGCAGCAGTCTTGCGTGTCTTTGCGTCAGGGTCAAGCTTTTCGAGCTTTGACTGCAGACGCTGTATCTCCTTGTCCTTCATGTCGAGGAGTTTGCCCTGGTTGGTGATGGTGGTCAGCATCTGCTGCAGCTCGTCGTTCTCGATGCCGCCGTATAAGGCACGCACGCGTGAGATGAAATCGCCGAGGATGTTCATATAGTTGGTGAATGCATCGAAAGGCCCGTCGTAGATTCCACGGTCGATGTTGGCATTGGAAGGCTTTGTGGTCATGAACCTGAAATTGTTGGATGCCTGCAGATAGTCCCAGTCCTGCAGCAATGCCGGGTCTTGGGCTATGATGAGACGGTCAGCCACGCTGTACAGCTTGTTGAAAGCCTCGCGCTGCATCTGGTTTCCGAGCCATACTGAGCAGTCCCTCTCTTCGTCAACCCATGACAATGAGTCGGGTACGTCGAGTGCTCCCACGCTCTGGAACCTGTCACAGACCTCAGAAGGCGTGGCAAACTCGAGTCCTGCACTGCGTGCGCAGACAGGCAGGGCCTTGAGGAACTCGAGTATGTTGCTTGAGAGCGGCTGCGCGATGCCAAGGGCTGAAAGCTCCATGAAGATGTTGACCACCTGCTCCGCCTCCGGACATTTTGCCAAGTCATTGATGTAATAGTCAGCGAAGAGAGGATATTTCTCCCATTCTGTGTTGCTGAAGCGGAGAGAGATGTCGTCGGAAGCATTGACGTCACGCAGCAGGAGCTTGAGTCCTGGAGCCATGTTGCAGTTGTAAACGTAGTGCGGAGACTTCCAGCCGAGCACGTGCTTGGCACCCTCTGTCAGCATACCCTTATATCCGAGCGACGCCACCTGACAGCCGATTTCGTCAGTATAGATAAGAGAGGAATTGCGCGCTACCTGCGGACGCTTGCCGAAATAGCTCTCTATCTTGTCCGACATCTTCTCAATGTCACGCTTGAAGCTCTCATGGTTGGCAAGTCCTGCCAATCCATGGGAATACGGCTCCGTGAGGAACTCTACCTGTCCGGTCTCGTTAAGTTCCTGCAACTTGGTGAGAACCTGTGGAGCGTGAAGCTCAAGCTGCTCCATGCCGACACCTGAAAGAGAAAAGGCGACCTTGAAATAGCCGGGATTCTGCTGAATCATCTCCTGCAGGGCGGAGAGTGCAGGCATGTAAGAATGCTCTGCAATGTAGGAGATACTGCGCTCGTTGGCATAGTCATCGTAATAGTAATGGTCGGTACCGATGTCAAAGAAGCGGTAGCGTTTGAGATGTGTAATCTGATGTATCTCAAAATAAAGGCATATTGTTTTCATTGTATTGTTGCTTTATGTTTATGCGGCAGTAACCGGAATGATTCTGCCCTGTAATGTTGTTACTAAAGTTTGTCAGGCTTAGTACCTGGCTGTCGGTCGCATGTTGTTGGTTGAGGGCTGTCGGTTGTGGGATAGTTTGTCCTGGTCCATGAGAAATCCTCCATTGGGAAACATTCCAACCAACAACCTTAAATCCACGACCTACAACCTGGAATTCTGCAGGTACTCTTCATTGCTGAACCAGCCCTTGGAAAGAAGTTGGTCATAACATTGCCTTATGCGCAGTCCAACCTTTTCCCACGTGATTCCTGCAACTTCCTTTATTCCCTCTTCTGCAATGTACTGATGGAATCCTTCATTCATGCAGAGAGAGTAGATGGCGTCTGCCATGGCGTGAATGTCCCAGTAATCTACCTTTATGACATTGGTAAGGATTTCTCCGCAGCCAGACTGCTTTGAGATGATGGAAGGACATCCGCACTGCATGGCCTCAAGCGGCGCGATACCGAAAGGCTCGGAAACCGACGGCATGACGAAGACGTCGGAGTTCTTGTAGCATTCATAGACCTGTTTTCCACGCTGGAATCCCGGGAAATGACACTTGTCTGCGATGCCGTAGGCTGCAGCAAGTTCTATCATGGCATTCATCATGTCTCCTGAGCCTGCAAAGCAGAAACGTATCTTGTCTGTACGCTGAAGCACGAGTTTGGCAGCCTCGATGAAATACTCCGGTCCCTTCTGCATGGTGATTCGTCCCAGATAGGTGACCACTTTCTCGTTAGGATTCTTATGGGGAACGATGTCCAGGTATTCCTGCGAGAGAGGATATACCGCATTGTGCATCGCCACACACTTCCGTGGGTCTTGGTGATACTGATGGATGACCGTCTGCCGTGTCAGTTCCGAGACGCACATGATGCAGTCAGCATTGTCCATACCGTTCTTCTCTATTGAATAGACGGTAGGGTTTACCTTTCCTCTCGAACGGTCAAAGTCGGTAGCGTGGACGTGAATGCAGAGCGGTTTTCCGCTGACCATCTTGGCATGCACTCCGGCAGGATACGTCAGCCAGTCATGAGCATGAATCATGTCAAACTCTTCCGAACGTGCAAGGACTCCGGCTATGATGGAGAAATTGTTGATTTCGTCATGAAGGTTGCCCGGATAACCTCCGGCAAAGCCCATACATCCGAGGTCGTCAAGCCCCTGCATATAGTTGAAGTCTGCATAGATATGGTCACGGAAGCGGTAGTAGTCCTCTGCCGTATGTCCTACAAACCTGTCCTTGATATTGTCATACTGCACGTCTCTCCACGCTATGGGCACCTGGCTCATGTTGACAATCCTGAGGAATTTCTCTTCTTCTCCAGTAGGCCTCGGCATACAGAACGTGGTTTCCACGTCACCCTGTAGGCTCAATCCCTTTGTGATGCCGTATGATGCGACAGCCAGTCCTCCGTATATCTTTGGCGGGAACTCCCAGCCGAACATTAATACTTTCATTGTGTCTTCCTCCTCGTATTAAGCATTATATTGGTCAATCAATCTCCATGTGCGCAGGATGGCGGCGACGTTCATTGCGAAAGAGCAGGCTCCCCGTCCATGGAAAGGCGGGTTGCCGTCGAAAAGCTCCGAGATAGAACCTACGGCATGATAGAGCATCTCGTCCTCATATCCTATCATCTGACGCTGTACGAATGAGATACGGGTGCGCTTATACACCTTGAGGCACGCTTCCATGTAGAATCCTCCAAGCCAAGGCCATGCCGTGCCAGAATGGTAGGCGTAGTCTCTCTGTGTCTGAGCTCCCACATACATCGGATTATATCCTCCTGACTTTGGAGAGAGGGTCCGCAATCCCTTCGGTGTCAGAAGTTCCCTCGTGCAGAAATCGAGCACAGACTTCTTCTGTTCAGGCTCCAGAGGAGAATAGTCGAAGGCTACGGGGAAAATCATGTTGGGACGTACGCTCCAGTCCGTGATACCTTCTTCCACATAATCGAAGAGATAGCCGTTAGGATTGACAAACAGCTTCTGGAATGATTCCTTGGCAATGTCAGCCCTTGCGTCAAGCTCTGCTGCCGCCTCATGGTTCTCATCCGCTATTGCCATCTCGGCACAGAACTTGAGGGCATTATACCACAGGGCATTGATTTCCACCACATATCCGGTACGCGGCACTACAGGGCGTCCGTTGGCAGTGCTGTTCATCCATGTCATCGGCACGTCACGGCCTTCCGTGTGGAGCAATCCGTTTTCCTTAAGGACGAGGTTGGGATGCTTTCCACTCTCGATGAAGGTGAGAATATCGAATAGCAGTTTTCCGTATTCCCTGAAGGCTATGTCATTTCCTACTTCGTGAGCATACTGCTGCACAGCCCAAACAGCCCACAAAAGAACGTCGGGCTGCTCAATCTCATGAATGAGCCCAGAGATGGGTTTGCCTGAAATAAACTCGTAGATGGCTTTCTGCGCCGTGTCCATGACGAGCTTGAAATAGTCGTTCTCCTGAATGGCGAGGGTGAGTCCGGGCAATGCGATGAACGTATCACGGGCACGCACCTTGAACCAAGGGTAGCCTGCAAGGAGGTAACGCTCAGAGTCACTGACACGCACATGGAACTGATGTGCAGAATTGACGAGCGCATGATAGAAGTTGTCACGCGGCGTACGGAGACCGACCTCTTCATCAAACAGCTTCTTCAGCGTGCTTGGCTTGACTTCCTCCAGTCCGGCAGAGAAGACAATCTGGTCGCCCTTCTTGGCATTGACCTCAAAATATCCCGGCACATAAAGGTCTTCCACCCCTTCATAGCCGCGCTCAAGCTCCTTGTCGTAGAGGAGACCACGGTACCAGTCTGGCTGAAAGACAAACTCATTCTTCTTGGAAATCTGCATATACAGGTCAGGATAGTCCTCGTAGAGATGAGTCTTTATTCCTCCGTTCACTGTCTGATAATCACGGATTATCTGATTGTTTTCGTGCATACACGACTTGACGCTCCTGAATGCGAGGAATGGCTTGAATCGCAGGATAGTAGAACTGTGGCAGTCTTCGAGCGTATATCTTATCAACACCCGCGTGGAATATGCCTGAAAGATTACCTCTTTCTTGAGTATGACACCGCCTACACGATAAATAGTCGTAGGTATCTTCTCAAGACTGAACTCGCGGATGTACTTGTGTCCGTTAGGACTGAAGTCACCGCTCCTATACTTGTGTACGCCGAGATTAAACTCAGCACCATGCTGTACGACAGTAGCGTCAAGGGACGAGAGCAAGACGTGGTTCTCTCCGTCAATCTCCTTGATGGGCGCAACCAGCAAACCATGATATTTGCGGGTATTGCAATCTACGACAGTGCTGCAAGAATATGCACCGGACCGATTGGTACGGAGCAACTCTCGACGCATGGATTCCTGCAGGTTGGTCATCTGAGCTTTTTCAAATTTGAGATAACTCATAGTTACAATATTAAGGTTTATCAAATGTTTTCTTCAAATATTTCCCATTCCAGGACATGATGGGAGTAATAGATTTTGTCTTAGGTTAAAGTGGCAAAAATGACATGTTTCATTGCCGATGATGTTTACTGCTATTTGCAAGAGCAGCCTTTTCACGTACAAAAGTAAATAAATCTTTTTTTTTCCGCAAATAAATTCAGGTGTTTTTTTGAAAAAAGGGGAAAAACCGTCTCCTACCTCTTTTCGATAATGAAATTGACGACTTCTTTCTCCACTGATATTTTCGCCGGCTCGCTGCTTGTGTCAATACCTTGCAGCTCATGCCCGTCAATACTGAAAGGAGTCTTCTTTGGACATGAGATGGTAATGTCATGACAACGGTACGGCTTTACATCCTTGCTGTTGAGTATCTTGCCGAGGAGGAACATTCCTGCTCCGTAAGTGAGGCGGCCGAGGGGAGAAAGCATGATGACGGTAACGTCCAGGAGTCCGCTGTACGGCACGGCATTAGGAGTCTGGCCGAATCCCAACGCACTGCCCACGCAGAGCGAGACCACACGGTGTTCCTCATGCTCATAATTGATGCAATACGACATTTTCCAGTCTCTCCGCTTGAAGAGGAGAATGAAGAGGGATATGACGACCGACAGCCTCCTCGACCAGAATATCCTGCGCACATTCTTCCTCAACCGTTGTATCTGCGCTACGAGACCTACGTTGACGCAGTTGAGAAAATATCTCCTGCATTTCTCTCCCTGCCTGTTCCGATACGAGATACACCCTGCATCTACCTTTCTCACCCTTCTCTCCTTGATAGATGCCACGGCATACTCTATTTCCTTGTCCGTGAATCCCCAAAACGAAGCGAAATCATTCATCAATCCATTCGGGATAACTCCAAGAGCCACCCTGTCCCTTACCTCCTTCTCTGCCCTCATCAGGCAATTTGCAGCTTCGTTGAGGGCAAGGTCTCCACCGCAGACGACAATGGTATCGTAGCCTTCATGTATCAGTTTTGCAACTATGCGGGAAATACTCTGGGCATTGTCACTCTCTATGAGATCATATTCTATCTCATAGTCACTGAGTACGCCGGCTATCTTTTCCCATCTTTTCCTGATTGATTTAAGCCCGGCATGCCTTGGGCAATATATTATTCCTGTTTTCAATTCTCTGAAGATGTAGCAGTTTCCACGAGTGTTCTTATCTGACTGACTTTCTCATCCATCGTCTGAAGGGCATCCACCCAATGGATTGTACAACCCCTGCGTTCCATTCCCCTGAACCATGTCATTTGCCTCTTCGCAAACTGATGGATGGCAATCTCCAATTCCTTCAGCATACTGTCATACGTACGCTTGCCTATCACGTATTCCGTGACGTATTTGTATTCCAGTCCATAGTAAATAAGGTCATCCGGAGACACACCGCCCTCAATGATTCGCCGTATCTCCCCCACCATTCCGCCGTCGATGCGGGCTTTAAGGCGTGATGAAATCTTCTCCCTTCTTTCGTCCCTGGGAATATCCACGCCGATGATGACAGTGTCGATGGGAGGGAAATATCTGTCTTCCGTCTTGTGCTCGAGATTGTAAGTCTCTATTTCTATTGCCCTTATGGCACGCTGCGGTGAGTCAACATCCGTCTTGTTGTGCATGTCGGAATTATTCTTTTCCTTCAAGGAAATGAGTATTTCCGTCAATTCTGCCATGGTTTTATTTTCCATTTCCGCCCTGAGCTTTTCATTCTTTGGCACTGGGGAGAGGTTGTATCCCCGGATTACTGACTCGACATACAGTCCCGAACCTCCGCACAGGATGGGTACTGCTCCCCTGTCCCTGACATCTTGGTAAGCCTTCAGGAAATCTTGCTGATACTGGAAGATGTTGTATTTCTCTCCCGGCTCACAAATATCTATGAGATGAAAGGGCACTTGTATGGGTTGCCGCAAAGCATCCGTGAGGACAGTATAGTCGCACAGGTCCTTTCCCGTACCAATATCCATCCCCCTATACACCTGACGAGAGTCACCCGACAATATCTCGGCAGGTCTTCCTTCGAGTATAAAAGAAGCCGCAAGATGGGCTGCGAGGGCTGTCTTCCCCGAAGCTGTGGGGCCTATTATGGTAATCATCTTCTGTTTCATCACCTGCAAAGGTAGAAATTATATTTGTAATGGACAAATTTTCCCTTTGATTTTCTTGCTTAACCCGACATAAGGACAAGGAAAAAGGGTACACAGAGAAAATCTGCGTACCCTTGTATGTAGTATATGAAACAATCAAATACTATATTCGGCTTAGAGCTCAGCGAGGTGCTTGATAGTGCGAACCATCTGAGAAGTGTAAGAGTTCTCATTGTCGTACCAAGAAACAACCTGTACCTGATATGTGTCCTCGTCAACCTTGGCAACCATAGTCTGAGTTGCGTCGAAGAGAGAACCGAACTTCATGCCGATGATGTCAGAAGAAACAATCTGATCCTCTGTGTAACCGAAAGACTCTGTGCTAGCAGCCTTCATTGCAGCGTTGATACCCTCTACAGTAACGTCCTTGCCCTTAACTACGGCAACGAGGATAGTTGTAGAACCTGTAGGAGTTGGAACGCGCTGTGCAGAACCGATAAGCTTGCCGTTGAGCTCAGGAATAACGAGACCGATAGCCTTTGCAGCGCCAGTAGAGTTAGGAACGATGTTCTGAGCACCTGCACGTGAACGGCGGAGGTCACCCTTACGCTGTGGACCGTCGAGAATCATCTGGTCACCTGTGTAAGCGTGGATTGTTGACATGATACCTGACTGGATAGGAGCGTATGCGTGAAGAGCAGCAGCCATAGGAGCGAGACAGTTAGTTGTGCAGGAAGCTGCAGAAATAACCTTGTCGTCAGCTGTGAGAGTGTTGTGGTTTACGTTGTAAACGATAGTTGGGAGGTCGTTACCTGCAGGAGCAGAGATAACGCACTTCTTAGCACCAGCAGCGAGGTGAGCAGATGCCTTCTCCTTTGATGTGTAGAAACCGGTACACTCGAGAACTACATCAACACCGAGTTCACCCCAAGGGAGCTCAGCAGCATTTGGCTTAGCGTAGATAGTGATTTCCTTACCATCAACGATGATAGAATTCTCAGTTGCCTCTACAGTGTGCTTGTTCTCACCGAACTTGCCAGCGAAACCACCCTGAGCTGTGTCATACTTAAGAAGGTGAGCGAGCATCTTTGGAGATGTAAGGTCGTTGATTGCAACTACCTCATAACCTTCTGCCTCAAACATCTGACGGAAAGCCAGACGACCGATACGGCCAAAACCGTTAATAGCTACTTTTACCATTTTTTCTGATTTTATTTTTTATAATATAAAAAGGTGTATATATTCCCTACAATGTTTCGCAAAGTGGCAACCTGTACAGTTCAAGATATGGCGGGATGGATGCAGAACGCATCAAATCGTTAACCTGTTAAAGTCAAATAAAACTCATTACTACCACTTAAATTGAAATTTGCACTGCAAAAGTAAGAAAAAAAAATAAGATTTTCCCCCAAATCCTGTTTTTTTTCAAATTTATAGTGATATTTATTAAAAGTTTTGTATTTTTGCATACAAATTGCTACATGCACATTTCAATTTTTTAATTTCAAAATATCAACTATTATGGCATCATTTATTTCTGAATTCAAAGAATTCGCAATGCGCGGCAACGTTATGGACATGGCTGTCGGTGTAATCATCGGCGGCGCTTTCGGCAAGATTGTTTCTTCTCTTGTCGATGATGTCCTCATGCCTGTAATCGGAACTCTCACAGGCGGCGTAGATTTCTCAAATCTCGCAATCACAATCGGTGAGGCGAACATCAAGTACGGTCAATTCATACAGAACGTGATTGACTTCATCATCGTTGCCTTCTGTATCTTCATGATGATCAAGGGCATCAACTCCCTTTCAAAGAAGAAGGAAGAGGCTCCTGCCGCTCCTGCACCTGCACCGGAACCTTCAGCAGAAGAAAAGCTCCTTACTGAAATCAGAGACCTTCTCAAGAAGTAAACGTCCGCAACCCTGTGGTTCTGATATTTTCTTGTTGGCCTGATAGTCAGATTTGTCACAGACAATAATATCGAACAAAACAATGAAGGTCAAGCAACAAAATATCAGAACCACCAAACAACTAAACCACCAAACAACTAAACCACCAAACAACTAATCCCCCCTTGCCCCCAACAAACTACAGATATTCTGTTCACGATGGCATACCCTGACCTCAATACCATACTTTTCATGTATATGGTTTGCAAGGTGTTGGGCAGAATAGACAGAGCGATGCTGGCCTCCCGTGCATCCAAAGGAGAACATCAGGGATGTAAACCCTCGTTGCAGATATCTTTCGACATGAGCATCAGCCAGCTTATAGACTGAGTCAAGAAAGGTGATTATCTCCCCGTCATCTTCCAAAAACCGAATGACAGGCTCATCCAGTCCAGTGAGTTTCTTGTATGGCTCATACCGTCCCGGATTGTGAGTGCTGCGACAATCGAAGACATATCCTCCCCCATTGCCGGACTCATCCTCCGGAATGCCTTTACGATACGAAAAACTAAATACCTTTACCACGAGCGGTCCCTTACCATCATACTTCGAGAAAGTCGCCGGACCATCATCAGGATTTGATTTATAGACATTTACGTCCGTCGTCTTGTATCCGTCAATCCTTCTCTTTTCCTCAGCCTTCTTAACGGCAAACTGAGGTAATTCCGTCAATCTTTTCAACACATCGACGAGGTAGGGATATGGGAATATTTCCGGATTGGCAAGCAAGGAACGCAGATTCTCCATAGCCGGAGGTATGGAATCCAGGAAATGCTTCTTCCTTTCAAAATATCCTCGGAAGCCGTATGCTCCAAGAACCTGTAATGTACGGAAAAGTACAAAGAGCGAAAGCCTTTCGTTGAAATACTTTTCTGAAGGCACTTCTGTATATTGCTTCAGCGCATTGTAGTATTCAGCAATGAGTTCCCTGCGCAGTTTCTCGGGATAACGGGCAGATGCCTGCCAAAGGAAAGAAGCGAGATCATAGTAATATGGTCCCTTCCTGCCTCCTTGATAATCAATGAAAAACGGTTCTCCGTCTGAGTCAAGCATCACGTTGCGTGCCTGAAAATCACGATAAAGGAAACTGACCACACTCTCCGTGCTATTGACATTGCTGTGAGTTTCTACCGTAAGGTCTTTTGCAAACAAGCGGAAAGCCGCCTCAAGTTTCAACTCATGAAAGTCAAGACCTGTAGCTTTCAGAAAACAATATTTGAAATAATTGAGGTCAAAAAGCACAGAGTCTATATTCATCTCAGGCATAGGATAACACCGAGAGAAATCCAATCCCCGTGCCCCGCGTATCTGCAAGTTGGGTAATTGCCTTATTGTCTTGCGAAGCAACTCCTGCTCCTTGATATTATATCTTCCGCCTGCTTCACGTCCCCCCTTTATTGCATCAAACAAAGACGTGCTTCCAAGGTCTGTCTGCAAATAGCGCATTTCGTCTTTACTGACAGCAAGAATGTGAGGAACAGGAAGTTTTCTCTTCTCAAAATGCCTTGAAAGATATATGAAGGCACGGTTTTCTTCCTGTGATGTGCCTACAACTCCAATGACGCTCTTCCCCTCGTCATCATAAAACCTGTAATAAGCCCTATTGCTTCCCGCTCCCGGAAGCTGTTCCACATTGATTGGTTCTACACCTTTATATAATATATATAGTTGTTTGAGTTCCTGCATATTGTTATCGTATTCTTTCCTGACAGGCATTGTTCCTGCTTGTTATCATTGTATTCAATCTGACTGGAAACCACCATGTATTCCATATCGGAGACAAAATTACAATTTTTTTCCCAAATTCCCTCTCCAATACGAAACATTTTCTACATTATTCTTTTTCCACAGCCAACGAAAACTGTCAGCAATACATCAAAATAACAATACATCTAAACAACAAAACAACCAAATAACTTGCATATTCTACGTTTTTTTTATACTTTTGTCGGCGATTTTGCAGTTTACGACAGAAGAACTGACTACAAAGGGACTATTCCATACCTCTCCCGTATTGAGGATAGAATGCCGTTTGTGCAGGGTTTTCTGAGACGGGATGCAAAAGACAGAGAATATCAACCCCCGGTTGTTTCGGGGAATTATCCTAACAAAAACATATAAAAAGTTCAATGAAAGTATTGAAATTCGGCGGAACTTCAGTAGGTTCCGTAGAGAGCATTCTCAGCCTAAAGCAGATTGTATTGAAAGAAGCTAAAGAACAACCCATTGTAGTTGTCGTAAGCGCTTTAGGAGGTATTACCGACAAACTTATCGCCACATCAAAGCTCGCCATTGCAGGAGACGAGCGTTATCGTGATGAATTTGATGCCATCGTGGACAGACATCACAAGATGATAGACACTATCATCACCGATGCCAAGAGTCGCGAACAACTGTTCAACACGGTAGATGCTTTGCTCGAACAACTGAGAAGCATTTATTTTGGAGTGTATCTCATACGCGACCTCAGTGAGAAGACGCAGGATGCCATCGTCAGCTATGGAGAAAGACTGAGTTCCAATATTGTGGCAACGCTGATAAAAGGCGCAAAATGGTATGACTCTCGTGAATTTATCAAGACAGAACGCAAACTGGGAAAGCACGTTCTCGATGCAGACCTGACAAACAAGCTTGTCCGCCAGACCTTCGCAGACATGACACGTATAAGCCTTGTGCCTGGCTTTATCAGTCGTGACAGAGATACTGACGAAGTCACTAACCTCGGACGTGGAGGCTCTGACTACACAGCCGCCATCATTGCCGCCGCTCTTGACGCTGAAGTACTTGAGATATGGACTGACGTTGACGGCTTTATGACTGCTGACCCCCGCGTCATCAAGTCAGCCTATACCATCAACGAGCTCTCCTATATCGAAGCCATGGAGCTCTGCAATTTCGGAGCAAAGGTCATTTATCCGCCGACCATCTACCCCGTTTGCGTGAAGAATATTCCCATAAAGGTAAAGAACACCTTCAATCCAGAACACCCAGGAACTCTTATCAAGGAAAAAATCGAAGGTGACCACAAGCCTATCAAGGGCATATCAAGCATCAACGGCACTGCCCTTATTACCGTCACAGGATTGTCAATGGTAGGAGTCATAGGCGTAAACCGACGCATTTTCTCCGTCCTTGCACAAAACGGCATTTCCGTATTCATGGTATCACAGGCCTCTTCCGAAAATTCTACCTCCATTGGCGTGAAGGAAGACGATGCCGATGCTGCTGCGCAAGTGCTCAATGAAGAGTTTTCCAAGGAGATAGAGACTGGAGCGATGTACACTATGATAGTGGAGAGAGGACTTGCAACCATAGCCATCGTGGGAGAAAACATGAAGCATACTCCCGGTATCGCCGGCAAACTCTTCGGTACTCTTGGACGAAGCGGCATAAGTATCATAGCCTGCGCTCAGGGAGCATCCGAAACTAACATCTCTTTCGTGGTAAACAGCGACTCACTGCGCAAATCTCTCAATGTCATCCACGACTCCTTTTTTCTGTCCGAGTATAAGGTGCTCAACCTCTTTCTCTGCGGAGTGGGAACGGTAGGAGCAAAACTCATCGAGCAGATACGTTCGCAGCAGGAAAGTCTGATGCAGGAATCACGCCTGAAACTCAATGTGGTAGGAATCGCTTCCTCAAGGAATGCCATCTTCAACCGTGACGGCATTGACCTCGAAAACTACATGGAGGAACTGAAATCTTCCGAGCCTTCCGACACTAAGAAACTGCTTGACAGCATCGTCAGCATGAATATCTTCAACAGTGTCTTTGTGGATTGCACTGCATCAAAGGAGATAGCCAGCATTTATCATTCACTACTCAAACATAACGTCAGCGTAGTAGCTGCAAACAAGGTGGCAGCATCAAGCGACTATGAGAACTATCAGAACCTTAAACGTACCGCACGGGACAGAGGTGTCAAGTTCCGTTTTGAGACAAACGTGGGAGCAGGACTTCCTATCATCGGCACTATCAACGACCTCCGCAATTCTGGAGACAAGATACTGAAGATTGAGGCTGTCCTCAGTGGTACTCTCAACTATATCTTCAATGCTCTCTCTGCCGACGTACCCTTCTCCCAGACCATCCATCAGGCAAAGGAACTGGGTTATGCCGAGCCAGATCCCCGCATAGACCTTTCTGGTATGGACGTTGTACGCAAGCTTGTCATCCTTACCCGTGAAGCAGGTTACAGGATAGAGCAGGAGGACGTAGTGAAGAATCTCTTTGTACCGGACAGTTACTTTGAAGGTAGTGTGGAGGACTTCTGGAGGAAAATCCCATCGCTTGACGAGGAGTTTGAGAAAAAGCGTCAGGAGGCTTCCGCCAACAACCAGCGCTTCCGCTTTGTAGCAAAG
Source organism: uncultured Prevotella sp. (assembly GCA_945787895.1). Classification (GTDB taxonomy): domain Bacteria; phylum Bacteroidota; class Bacteroidia; order Bacteroidales; family Bacteroidaceae; genus Prevotella. The sequence continues at coordinate 27,485 of CALZJQ010000011.1, forward strand.
ATGGAAGTGGCCGAAGATGGCAAGGTAAATGCTTCTGTAGGACTTCAGCTTGTGGGTATCTCACATTCCTTCTACGAGCTGGAAGGCAGCAACAACATCGTAACATTGACTACGGAACGCTACAAAGAGTATCCCATGCTTATCCAAGGTTATGGTGCAGGTGCTTCCGTTACAGCGGCTGGTGTCTTTGCAAATGTGATGTCAATAGCCAATATTTAGTCTCTTTTTCACCCAAACACAAAGAACATTCACACACAATGAAGCACATTATCATATTAGGAGACGGTATGGCAGACAAAGCCATTGCGAAGCTCAACGGCAAGACACCTCTGCAATATGCCAAGACCCCATACATGGATTTGCTGGCAAAAAACGGCAGGACCGGCCGCCTTGTCACCGTTCCGGAAGGCTACAATCCTGGTTCTGAGGTAGCAAACACTGCCATTCTCGGCTATGACCTCGACAAGGTATATGAAGGAAGGGGACCTCTCGAAGCCGCATCTATCGGTTACGAGATGGACACCCGGGATCTTGCACTGCGCTGCAACATAATTTCCGTACGTGAAGATGGCACTATAAAGACACATAATGGTGGAAATCTGAGCACAACAGAGGCAAAACCTCTCATTGACCTCCTTAATAAGAAACTGGGAAGCGACAGAGTAAAATGGATTTGCGGCATACAATACCGTCACCTTCTCATCATAAAAGGCGGAAGCAAACATATCGTCTGCGCTCCTCCACACGACCATCCCAATGAAGCATGGCGTCCTCTACTGGTAACTCCTGAAGAGGGCTGGGAGGACAAATGCGAGGAAGGACGCATGACAGCCAAGGAAACAGCAGACTTACTCAACGATATTATTCTCAAGAGTATTGATGTTCTGGCAAAAGCGCCATTGAATATTGAGAGGCAAAAGCAAGGTCTTGACTTAGCAAATATCATCTGGCCTTGGAGCGGAGGGTATCGCCCGGCAATGAAAACGCTCTGCGAGCAGTTTGAAGGAATCAGAACGGGAGCTGTTGTTTCAGCCGTTGACCTCATAAGAGGCATAGGTCATTATGCAGGTCTTGACATCGTAGAGGTGGAAGGGGCTACTGGTCTTTGGGACACCAACTATGAAGGAAAGACGAAAGCGGCATTGGAGAACCTCAAGAGCAAGGACTTCGTCTTCCTCCATGTCGAAGCAAGCGATGAAGCAGGACACGACGGTGACATTGATCTCAAGGTAAGAACCATCGAAGCCCTTGACTCCCGGATGATAGGACCTATCTATGAGGAAGTGAAGAACTGGGAAGAACCTGTTTGCATTGCCGTTCTTCCTGACCATTTTACTCCTGTAGAGCAACGCATCCATGTCGGCGAACCGGTGCCTTTCATCATCTGGCATCCAGGTATCACCCCTGATGACACTCAGGTATATGATGAAATATCGTGCGTAAGTGGCAGTTATGGTCTTCTCCGTCTCCGACAGTTCATGGAAAAATTGATGGAGTGCTAATTATTGTCATAAATAAAGAACATAAGATTGGCACAATATACATCTGTGTGCGAGTTGCTAAAGCACGTCCCCTAATCAACAATCACTACAAAAAATGAAAAAGAAATGAAATACTATAGTACAAACAAACAAGCCCCAATAGCCACTTTAGAGAAAGCAGTGGTAAAGGGATTGGCAGAAGACCGTGGTCTCTATATGCCAGAAACTATCAAACCATTACCAAAGGATTTCTTTGATAACATTGAGAAACTGTCTTTCCAGGAAATAGCTTATACTGTAGCAGACGCATTCTTCGGAGAAGATGTCGATGCAGAATCACTTAGGAAGATTGTATATGACACATTACAGTTTGATTGTCCTGTTGTCAATGTAAACAAAAACATCTATACCCTTGAACTATTCCATGGTCCTACCCTTGCTTTCAAGGACGTAGGCGCACGTTTCATGGCTCGCCTGTTACAGTATTTCCTGAAGAAAGGCGGAGAATATGTATCATCCAAAGAAAATACAGACTCTAAAACCGGTGTCAATGTATTGGTAGCTACTTCTGGAGATACAGGTTCTGCGGTAGCAAACGGCTTCCTCGGAGTAGATGGTATCCATGTATATGTACTTTATCCGAAAGGCAAGGTAAGCCCTATTCAGGAGTGTCAATTCACTACACTTGGCAAGAACATTACAGCAGTAGAAGTAGATGGTGTCTTTGATGACTGTCAAGCTCTTGTAAAGTCTGCGTTTATGGACGAGGAACTGAACACTCACATGAAACTGACCTCAGCCAATTCCATCAACGTAGCTCGTTTTCTCCCACAGGCATTTTACTATTTCAATGCCTATGCCAGAATGAAAGAGCAGATGAAGAAAGAAGGTAAGGAGCTTGTCATCTGCGTACCTTCGGGTAATTTCGGTAATATCTGTGCAGCACTGTTTGGTCATGCCATGGGTCTTCCAATAAAGCGTTTCATAGCAGCCAACAATGCCAATGACATCTTCTATAATTATCTACTGACAGGCAAGTACGAACCGAAGCCTTCTCTGCAGACTCTCGCCAATGCCATGGACGTAGGTGACCCAAGCAACTTTGCAAGAATCTATGATCTGTACAAGGGAAACCACTCTACCATCACTTCTATCATCAGCGGTGCTACATATAATGATGCACAGATAACACAGACCATGAAGGAATGCTATGAAGAGACAGGATATATTCTTGACCCTCATGGTGCTTGCGGTTATCAGGCTCTAAAAGAACAACTGAAAGACAACGAGCTTGGCGTATTCTGCGAGACTGCTCATCCTGCCAAATTCAAAGAGAAAGTTGATGTCATTCTCAATAGTGATATTGAAATCCCTGCTCGTCTTCAAGAGTTTATGAAAGGTACTAAGCAGAGTATTTCCATGAGCAAAGACTTTGCTGATTTCAAGGCTTATCTCATGAATGAATAAAAAATTTCTTAGAGATTCGATAATGACAAAAGTAATAGAATTAATTTCTAAAGAACTGAATATTTCGAGTAAAGCGGTGGAGAATACCATCGCTTTACTTGACGAAGGCTGTACCATACCCTTTATTTCACGCTACAGAAAAGAAAAGACCGGCGGACTGGATGAGGTAAAAATCGGTGAGATAGCTCAGAAATATGATAAGATAAAGGAACTACAGAAGCGCAAAGAGACTATTCTGAAAACCATCAATGAATTGGGAAAACTCACTGATGAACTAAAAGAAAGGATAGAACTTTGCTGGGATGCAACGGAATTGGAGGATATATACCTGCCATACAAACCGAAACGTCGCACCAGAGCACAGGCTGCTCGCGAGTTAGGGCTCGAACCACTTGCTACGATTATCTATCTCCAGCGCGAACAATCGCCAGAAAAGGTGGCAGAGAAATATGTAAAGGGCGAGGTAAAGAACGTGGAAGATGCCTTGAAAGGGGCACAGGATATTATTGCAGAAACAATTAGCGAGAATGAAGACACTCGTAATCAGTTGAGGAATGCTTTCCGCCGTGAGGCTGTCATTTTCTCCAAGGTGGTGAAAACGAAGAAAGAGACGGATGAAGCTGCAAAATATTCTGACTATTTTGATTTTTCGGAACCTCTTCGCCGTTGTTCCGGCAACAGACTTCTCGCCATGCGCAGAGGCGAAGCCGAAGGTATTCTGCGCATCAGCATCAGCATTGAGGCTGAGGATGCCGTAAACAGAATCCAGCGTCAGTATGTTCATGGACGTGGAAAATGCCAAACTCTCATGATGGAAGCGTGTGAAGATGCATATAAAAGACTTCTTGCTCCGTCCATAGAGAATGAGTTTGCTACACTCTCCAAGAAAAAAGCTGACGAAGAAGCCATCAATGTCTTTACGGATAATCTGAGTCAGTTGCTCCTTGCAGCGCCACTCGGTCAGAAACGTATCATGGCAATAGACCCGGGAATACGTACCGGCTGCAAGGTTGTCTGTCTTGATGCCCAAGGCAACCTGTTGTTCCATGATGTCGTAATGGCAGTAGGCAGTCAGGGAAATGCGGAGCGAGCAGCAACAAAGTTTGCAAATATTGCAAAAAAATATGGTGCTGAAGCAATAGCCATTGGTAATGGGACAGCTTCTCGAGAGACTACAGAGATTGTCAAAAGAGCAGAGATTGGTATTCCTCATTATGTCGTTTCGGAGGATGGAGCATCGGTATATAGTGCTTCAAAGGTTGCACGTGAGGAATTTCCCGATGAGGATGTTACGGTAAGAGGTGCCGTGAGCATAGGCAGAAGGCTTATGGACCCGCTCTCAGAACTGGTGAAGATTGACCCGAAAAGCATTGGTGTGGGACAGTATCAGCATGATGTTGACCAGACAGAACTGAAGAAGAGTCTTGACCGCACAGTAGAAATGTGCGTCAACTCTGTAGGTGTAGATCTCAACACGGCAAGCATTCATCTTCTTACATACGTCAGCGGACTGGGACCTACCCTTGCAAAAAATATCGTGGAGTATAGAAAAGAGAATGGTGCTTTCATTTCTCGCTCTCAATTAAAAAAAGTTCCACGCCTTGGTCCTGCAGCATTCCAGCAGTGTGCAGGATTCCTACGGATACATAATGCCAAGAACCCTCTTGATGGTAGTGCCGTGCATCCTGAGAGTTATTCTATAGTCGAGCAGATGGCAAAAGACCTTGGCTGCACAGTAAAGGATATAGTAGGAAACGATACTCTTCGCAAACAGATTGATGTAAAGAAATATGAAGGTTGCAAGAGTGCATCTGGGGAAATCATAGGAACATTCACGCTTAATGACATAATGCAGGAATTGGAAAAACCTGGCAGAGACCCACGAGCAGAAATAGAGACTTTCGACTTTGACCCTAATGTCCATACACTGGATGACCTTGCAGAGGGTATGGTGCTTCCCGGTATCGTGACCAACATTACGAAGTTCGGTGCCTTCGTAGATATTGGTGTTCATCACGACGGTCTTGTACATATCTCCCAACTGGCAGATAAATACGTAGCCGACCCCTCAGAGGTGGTGCATCTCCATCAGCACGTCAACGTGCGCGTCATGGAAGTAGATAGGAAACGTGGACGTATCGGACTGTCAATGAAAAACCTAACTATTACGGCAGTGAAATGAACCATTCATAAGTTGCACGGTAAGATTCTTTCTGTAATAAAAAAGCTCTCCTCTTTCTTTGAGGAGAGCTTTTTTTATTGTTCGCTCTCAACTATACCAAGCTGAAGTGAACAGAATGTATGTGAATGACAAGAGTAGTTACTCACCGAGCATCTTTGTGATAGCCTCAGCCTTCTCTGTCTCACCGATGGCATTGTAAATCATGCGGAGCTGATAAGGCCAGTTGGAGATTACCTTGCGGTCAGGGTCCAGCTGCTGTACCTTCTCATAATAGTCCTTGGCCTCTGTGAGCGCAGCCTTTACCTTAGCGGCATTCTCTGTCGTAATCCTTCCATTGTTACTGAGTTTCTCGTTGAGGTCAAAGCCTTTGGAACTTGCGCACACGCCGAGGTTGAACCATACTGCCGTAAACTCAGGGTCAATCTCTACGGTTTTCTTGAAAGCATCAATGGCTCCATCCCAATCACGTGCGTTCATTGCGTTCTCACCCTTGATAGCCCAAGCCATCTTATTCTTTGGATTTGCTGCGAGAACCTCATCGAGCACCTTTGCAGCCTTTTCCTTTTCTCCGAGACGGTCGTAGAGGGAAGCAATCTGTGGGAAATACTTCTCTGCATCAATCTGCTTGAGTTTCTCGATAAACTGGAGTGAATCCTCATGTGTCTTACACTGCTTGTCGAGGATGGCAATATAGATACCCTCAGAATCCTTTGCAGAAGCAGTGTCAGCCATTGCTATCTCAGCATATTTCTGTGCCGTAACGTAGTCTTCCTTCTGTGCATAGAGGTAAGCCAGCACGCGTGAAACATTTCCAGCATTCTGGTCTTTCTTGCCAGCAACCTCTGCAAAAAGAGAGCTGTTAGCAGAATTTACATAGCTCTTGAAATACTTCATTGCGCCATCATTATCTTCCTTTTCCTGACACTCCTGACCTGCTACGATAAGGAGGACACGGAGGTTCTGCAGACGGTCGAGGTTTTTCTTGTGGAACTTTGGTGCTACCTTTCCTTTGTCGTTTGGCTCGTTATCATAGACGTCTGCCTGACATGCACTCTCAATAGCGTTATAGATGCTTTGAAAGTTGACTGGATCTTTTTTACCTGTTGCAGCATTGAGCTGATACGTGTCGAAAGCAGCAGAAGCATCTTTGTATGCAATATCAGTAAGCATACCATAGCCTTTTGCTTTCTGCTCTGCTGAGAGACCAGAGAGCGCAGCGTTGAGAGCTGACGAAGCCTCGTCGAAAGACTTACCCTTCAACTGCTTCGTAATGTCTTGTGCGAACGATGTGGTAGCCATCAGTGCTACCATCGCTGTAATAAACAACTTTTTCATAAAAATAAGGTTTTGTTAATAGAGTTGGTTCTGGTTTTATTGATATTAATGGCAGACGAACATGGTATTGTCCGCCTGCCATGTATAAAAAACATATTATTCTTTATTATCAAGAGTCTCCTCTGACATTTCAGTGGTTTCAAAATCATCAGTCGTTCCTACCTCTGCATTTACATCTGAAGAATCATTGTCGATGATTTCTTCTGCATCTTCAGTAGTCTCCTCATCCTCATCAATATGCATTACCTTGCATACACTGGCAATGTAGTCATTTTTCTTCTTCAGGTCAATAAGTTTTACTCCCTGAGTACCACGACTCATTACCCTACAACTTTCTACAGCGAAGCGAATAGTGATACCGCTCTTGTTGATTATCATGAGGTCTTCATCGTCCTGCACATTGTCAATGGCAAGGAGATTGCCGGTCTTGTCCGTGATGTTGAGCGTCTTCACACCCTTTGTTCCACGATTTGTCATGCGGTAATCTTCCACCTTGGTGCGCTTGCCGTAACCCTTCTCGCTGACTACCATGATTGTATCGTTGTCAGGGTCGTTGACGGCTATCATACCTATAACGACATTTTCCGGGTCTTCATCTATGGTGAGGTTCATGCCTCGTACACCTGTACTTACACGACCCATAGTGCGGATGGCATTTTCATTAAACCTTACAGCCTTACCATTGCGGCTTGCAAGGATTATCTCATCGCTTCCATTGGTAAGCACTACGTTCACCACCTCGTCTCCTTCAAGGATATTGATGGCAATGACACCTTTTGCACGTACATGTGAATAGTCTGCAAGTTTTGTCTTCTTGACGATACCATTCCTTGTAGCAAAGACTACATTGTGACTTTGCAGGAAAGCAGGGTCAGAGAATTTCTGACTTTGTATCTCCAGTACGGCATTCACGGAGTCGCCCGTCTCAAGTTCGAGCATATTTTGTATGGCACGTCCCTTTGAATCCTTAGCTCCTTCTGGTATCTCATAGCATTTGAGCCAGTGTACACGACCCTTGCGTGTAAAGAAGAGTAGCATATCGTGAGCATTTGCTACGTGAAGTTGTTCTGTAAAGTCTGCTTCACGGGTACGTGAACCACGTGAACCTACCCCACCCTTGCTCTGACTCTTGTAGTCAGCAAGTGGTGTGCGTTTGATATATCCAAGATGACTCATAGTGATTACCATGGCATCATTAGCGTAGAAGTCCTCTGGATTAAACTCTTCACTGGTGTATTTGATTTCAGTGCGACGCTCGTCTCCGTATTTCTCTTTTACTTCAATGAGTTCGTCCTTCATCACCTTCTTGCAAAGTTCCGGGTCGTCAAGTATCTGCTGGAGATAAGCGATAAGCTTCTGCAATTCCTCAAACTCGGCGTGGAGCTCATCGACACGCAGTCCGGTAAGCTGTGAAAGACGCATATCTACAATCGCCTTGGACTGTATCTCATCTATTTCAAACCTCTGCTCGAGAGCACGCTGTGCATCACTCGGATTCTTGGAAGCACGTATGATGCGCACTACCTCGTCAATGTTATCTACGGCAATGATGAGTCCTTCGAGTATATGGGCACGGGCCTCAGCCTTAGCCTTGTCGAACTTTGTACGGCGAATGGTCACGTCATGCCTGTGCTCCACGAAATACCTTACACAATCCTTCAGCGTCAGCAGGCGCGGGCGTCCCTTTACCAACGCTATGCAATTGACGGAGAACGAACTTTGCAGATTGGTCATCTTAAACAGTTTGTTCATTACGACATTAGCATTGGCATCGCGTTTTACATCCACAACGATACGCATACCCTGACGTCCGGTCTCGTCATTGACATTGCTGATACCATCAATCTTTCCTTCCTTGACAAGTTCCGCAATGTATTCTATGAGCTGCTGTTTGTTGACACCGTAAGGTATTTCGGTAACGACAATCTTGTCGTGAGTGTCTTCACTTTCGATTTCCGCCTTTGCACGTATTACAATTCGTCCCCTACCAGTCTCGTATGCATCTTTTACTCCCTGAATACCATATATATAAGCGCCTGTAGGAAAATCTGGAGCCTTAATATATTGCATCAATCCGTCGGTGTCGATGTCGGGATTGTCAATGTAGGCACAACATCCGTCAATGACTTCACCGAGATTGTGAGTAGGTATATTCGTAGCCATACCCACGGCAATACCATTACCTCCATTGACAAGTAGATTAGGAATCTTGGTAGGCATCACAGTGGGCTCCTGAAGTGTATCGTCGAAATTGTTTGCCATATCGACGGTATTCTTCTCAAGGTCATCCATTACGTGCTCACCCATCTTTGCAAGCCTACACTCCGTATAACGCATGGCAGCCGCAGAGTCACCGTCGATGCTTCCAAAGTTACCCTGTCCGTCAACGAGGGTATAACGCATGTTCCAGTCCTGAGCCAGGCGAACGAGGGCACCATATACGGAAGAATCGCCGTGAGGGTGGTACTTACCGAGCACCTCTCCTACTACACGTGCGCATTTCTTGTAGGGATTGTTGCTCGTATTGCCGATGCCGAGCATACCGTACAGGATACGTCTATGCACGGGCTTGAATCCATCTCTTACGTCAGGAAGAGCACGGGCAACGATTACCGACATCGAATAGTCGATATAAGAAGTCTGCATTTCTTCCTCGATATTGACCTGTATTATTCTGTCGCGGTCAATAGTCCTTGTTTCATCCATTATCTATCAGTTGTATTTATAATATATGTTTTTGTGACAAAATCGATTTTCAGGGGTTTTCAGCGCATCTGAGCGACTTTGCCCTGTTTCTAACAATATGCAAAGATACGCAAAAACATTCAAACTACAAACCAGAAAAGGCATTTTCCGCACGATTTTACACGTTTTTTAACTTTTACCCAACCATCAGTAACTATTCAGCGATTAGGTTATAGCCCCAATAATTCCATTAAGCAAAACTCCGGGCAGCAGTAATTCCGTGTAGAAGTACGGCTGTTCTATCTGGATGGAATCTTGTGGCATAGGTTTCTTCATCTGTTTGATTATTAGACATTTGTATCAAAATTTGTTGCAAAAACATTTGGTGGTTTCAGCTATTTTTCGTACCTTTGCACTTGTGAATCAGAAGGTTACGGACATATCAAAAACACTGCAGGCCATGACGGAGGAGATGCGGTTGATGCGCGAGACTATTGACTCGCAGCATTCGGAAATCTGTAATCTCAACCGTAATGCAGATGCTCTGCACAAGGAGATTCGCAACTTGAGGAAAGAAAACAAGAAGCTTCGCGAGGAACTTGCCAAATACGAGAGGCCGGGGAAGAACTCCGGCAACAGC
>CALZJQ010000012.1 GCA_945787895.1 uncultured Prevotella sp.
CGTTACAACAACCGTTGGTTTACGCTCTATGTCTTCGACTGGCTCACGGGTCTCGCCATTCCTATGGGCATAGTCCTCATCCTCATCACACTGCTTCTCAAGGCTATTACCTATCCTATGGTAAGGAAGAGCTATATGTCAAGCGCAAAGATGCGTGTGCTGAAACCAAGAATCGAGGAGGCTACCAAGCAGTATGACAAGCCTGAAGACCAGTTGCAGAAGCAGCAGGCTATGATGCAGATATACTCAGAATACGGCGTAAGTCCGCTCTCCGGATGTCTTCCGATGCTCATTCAGATGCCTATCTGGATTGCGATGTTCAACTTTGTTCCTAATGCCATCCAGCTGAGAGGTCAGTCATTTCTCTGGATAGACGACCTTTCCACTTACGACCCTATCATAGAATGGAACACCAATATATGGCTTATAGGCGACCACCTGTCACTTACCTGTATCCTTTTCTGCGTAGCCAACGTGCTTTATTCATGGATGACGATGCGTCAGCAGCGTGACCAGATGATGGGCCAGCAGGCTGAACAGATGAAGATGATGCAGTGGATGATGTTCCTCATGCCTGTCATGTTTTTCTTCATGTTCAATGACTATTCAGCAGGTCTCAACTTCTATTATTTCATTTCCCTCTTCTTCTCTGCAATCATCATGTGGGCTCTTCGCAAGACTACCAACGATGAGAAACTCCTTCAGATTCTTGAAGCAAAGAGAGCAGAGAACAAAGCCAACCCTAACAAGAAGGTTTCTGGACTCGTAGCACGTATGCAGGCTATGCAGAAAGAAGCTGAGGAACTGCGTGCAAAGCGCGAAGAGCTGGCAAGGAAGAATGCGAAACTCAGGGGAGAATAACTACTTTTTTATTTCCTTATAATCATCTTATACTTTCGCAAGTTAATGACTGGGATGGTTTTAATTCGATTATAAGGTTTTACGGTTATACGGTTGTGCGGAAATTACTATCTGCTTCGACAAATATCCGTATAACCACATAACCGAAAAAACTCATGACCGAAATACATGAAACTTGCGAAACTTAAGTCATTAATCTTAAAATCAATGATTAAAGCCTTGATTACCACAGCAGTTATGGCTGCCACGCTAACTACCTCCACTGCCGAGGCGAAAGTAAACATCGGCAAGAACGACATTACTCTGAACAGTGACCTTATGACTCCCGAGGCATTATGGGCTATGGGAAGAATAGGCAGTGTAGCCGCATCGCCTGACGGCAGGCTCGTCGCATACACCGTGTCATATTACAGCGTAAAGGAAAACGCTTCCCACACCGTAATCTACATGATGAATGCAGACGGAACAGACAACAGACAGATAACCACCTCTGCAGAAAATGAGAGCCAGCCGGCATGGATTACAAAGACTGTCGGCACGGGAAAGAAGGCAACAACCACGTACCGCCTCGCTTTCATCACGGGTGGACAGCTGTGGTCCATGCTTCCTGACGGCAGCGACAGGAAGAAAATGACTGACGACAAGGATGGTATCGAAGGCTTTATCTTCTCTCCTGACTGCCAGAAGGTAATTCTCATCAAGTCATTGCCTTTTCATGACATCATAAAAAAGAACCCTGATGACCTCCCCAAGGCTACGGGAAGGAAGATTACCGACCTCATGTACCGCCATTGGGACCATTACGTGGAAAGCATACAGCATCCTTTCCTTGCCAAGGTCAATGACGACGGAGTATGTTCCGGACTCACTGACATTCTCGAAGGAGAGCCTTACGAATGTCCAGGAGAGCCTTTCGGAGGCACGGAGCAACTGGCATGGAGTCCTGATTCCAAGCAAATAGCCTATACCTGCCGCAAGAAGACGGGACGTGACTACGCAATCTCTACCGACTCTGACATTTTTCTCTACGACATTGAGAGCAGGAAGACAAGCAATCTCTGCAAGCCGGAGGGTTACACGAATCCCGAGACGGACTACACAAAGACTCTCGCAAACCAGAAAGTGAACCTTCAGGACGGTGATTTCAACGTAGGTTACGACACTAATCCGCAGTTTTCGCCCGATGGAAAGTACGTGGCTTGGCAGAGCATGAAGCGTGACGGCTATGAGTCTGACCGCAACCGTCTCTGCATATATACGCTTGCAGACGGCAGCAAGAACTACGTGACGGAGCAGTTTGACTCCAACGTGGATGCCTTCTGCTGGAACAATGACTCGCGCACGTTATATTATATAGGTGTATGGCATGGATGTAGCAATATCTACCGTACTGATTTGGGAGGAAAAGTGGAGCAACTGACCGACGAACAGGCTGACTACGGTTCGCTCCAGATGCTTGGAAACACGAAGGACATCATTGCTACCCGCCATTCCATGTCGGCTCCTGACGACATATACCTCGTCTCTCCGCAGAAGAAGAACAAACCTGTAATCATCTCTCGCCTTACGGATGAGAACGGACACATCCTCTCACAACTGTCTCTCGGCAAGGTAGAGAAAAGATGGGTGAAGACGACAGACGGGAAGGAAGAACTCGTATGGATAATACTGCCTTCCAATTTTGACCCAAACAAGAAATACCCTACCCTGCTCTTCTGTGAAGGCGGACCTCAGAGTCCCGTGAGTCAGTTCTGGTCTTACCGCTGGAACTTCCAGATAATGGCAGCCAACGGCTATGTCATCGTAGCCCCAAACCGTCACGGACTTCCAGGTTTCGGCAGTGAATGGTGCGAGCAGATCTCAGGCGACTGGACAGGGCAGTGTATGGACGACTATCTTTCTGCCATTGATGATGCCTGCACGTTGCCTTACGTTGACAAAGACCGCCTCGGCTGTGTGGGAGCCAGCTTCGGAGGTTTCTCCGTCTATTACCTCGCAAGTCACCACGACAAGCGTTTCAAGGCTTTCATCTCTCACGACGGTGCCTTCAACCTTGAGTCGATGTACACCGACACTGAGGAATGCTGGTTCTCCAACTGGGAATATGACGATGCCTACTGGAACAAGGACCAGAGCCCGCGTGCAAGGAAGACATACGACAATTCGCCGCATAAGTTTGTAGATAAGTGGGACACTCCCATCCTCTGCATCCACGGTGAGAAAGACTTTCGCATCAATGCCAACCAAGGCTTTGGAGCCTTCAATGCTGCAAGGATGCGCGGAATACCTGCCGAATTACTCATTTTCCCTGATGAAAACCACTGGGTGTTGAAGCCACAGAACGGCATTCTCTGGCAACGCACTTTCTTTGAGTGGTTGGATAAATGGGTAAGGTAGGTGGTTCTGTTGTTTGTTTGGTTGTTTAGTTATTTTGTTGTTTGGTTGTTTGGTTGATTGTCTTGCTGACAGAGTTGAGTCATGACAATTTATAAACGAAATTATAAGGACTACAGACAGCAAAACAACTAAAAAACTAAAAAACTAAACAACAAAACAACAAAACAACAAAACAACTAAAAAACCAAACAACTAAAAAACTAAACAACAAAACAACTAAACAACAAAATAACCAATGAACAAACTCAGCGATTCTAAAACAGCGAGGTGGACGGCTCTCATCATCGTCTCCGTGACGATGATGTTCGGTTATTTCTTTACCGATGTCATGTCTCCCCTCGAACCACTGCTTACTACTCCCGTATCTGAGGGAGGTCTCGGTTGGTCATCCGATGAATACGGCTTTTTCTCCGGTTCTTACGGCTTCTTCAATGTCTTTCTCCTCCTTCTTTTCTTTGGAGGCATCATCCTCGACAAGTTTGGAATACGTTTCACCGGTATCCTTTCCACTGTCCTTATGTTTGGCGGTGCCCTTGTCAAATGGTATGCTGTAAGCAACACTTTCGACGGTGTCTGCGTACTTCCTTTCGGTCTGGGCACATACGGAGTGCAGGTCTTGTGGGCTTGTCTCGGCTTTGCCACATACGGCGTGGGATGCGAGATAGCAGGAATAACTGTCAGCAAGGTCATAGTGAAATGGTTTACGGGGCATGAATTGGCCCTTGCCATGGGACTGCAGGTAGCCCTTGCTCGTATTGGTACTGCTGGCGCACTTGCCGTTGCACTGCCTTTTGCCAAGGCTATGGGAGGTGTCTCAGCCTCTGTAGGACTGGGTGCCGCGATGCTTTGCGCCGGAATGATAAGTTTCATAGTCTATAGTTTCATGGACAGGAAAGAGGATGCGGCACGGAGTGCTTCCTCTGAAGAACCAGAAGAAGGCTTCAAGTTCTCTGACCTTATCATCCTTATCACCAACAAAGGCTTCTGGTATCTCGCAGTACTGTGCCTCATGTTCTACGCAGGCGTGTTCCCATTCCTGAAGTTTGCCACGAAGCTCATGGTATTCAAATATGGCGTTGACGAGAACGTAGCCGGTCTGATACCTGCCATGCTGCCCTTTGGTACTATCTTCCTTACTCCTTTCTTCGGCGGCATCTACGACAAATACGGCAAGGGAGCCACACTGATGATTATCGGCAGTTCGCTCCTTACGTTCGTCCACGTAGTCTTCGCCCTTCCCGTTGACTCCTGGATCCTTGCCATCATAGTGATGATAATCCTCGGCATTGCCTTTGGTCTCGTACCGTCAGCTATGTGGCCATCCGTACCAAAGATTATTCCGATGAAACTACTCGGCACGGCATACGCCCTCATCTTCTACATTCAGAACATCGGTCTCTCCCTCGTTCCGATATGGATAGGTAAGGTGAACAATGCCAACACCAACGCCGAGGGCATCATCGACTACACCGAGACGATGACTATCTTCGCAGGTTTCGGTGTAATAGCCATCCTCATCTCCTTCCTCCTTCTTCTTGAAGACCGGAAAAAGGGATATGGCTTGCAGAAGCCGAATATTAAGTAGGAATGTTTTTGGAGTGTTGGTTTTGGGTTGTTGTTTAGGAGCCTTTGCTATTGGATGTCCTCCAAATTTTCCAGAGCCCACAATCAGAAACCCACAACCAAAAGCCAAAAACCCACAACAAACAAACCCACAACCAAAAACCAAAAACCAAAAACCCCAAAAAAACTATGTTCGAAGGACAACCAAAAGGCCTATGGGCATTAGCATTTGCTAACACAGGTGAGCGTTTCGGTTACTACACCATGCTCGCAGTATTCATCCTCTTCCTGCAAGCCAACTTCGGATGGTCATCCGGTCTGGCAGGAACAGTCTATTCATCATTCCTTGCCTGCGTCTATTTCCTGCCTATCATAGGCGGTGCGGCAGCTGACAGATGGGGATATTCCAAGATGGTGACCATCGGTATCTTTATCATGTTTGTCGGCTATCTCCTGCTTTCCATACCTTTGGGAGCTGACATCGTAGCCATTACGGCCATGGTAGCCGCCCTGCTTCTCGTCAGCCTCGGCACGGGACTCTTCAAGGGCAACCTACAGGTAATGGTGGGCGACCTCTACAACGACCCGAAGTATTCACAGAAGCGTGACGCTGGCTTCTCTCTCTTCTACATGCTTATCAACGTAGGAGCGATGTTTGCCCCCACTGCCGCCATCGGCATCATGAACTGGGCGCAGAACTCCCTCGGCATCAGCGAGGAGGACTCATACCATTTCGCCTTTGCCGTGGCTTGCCTCTCGCTCATCGTCTCCATACTTATCTACTATACATTCAAGTCTTCCTTCGCTCATGTCCTCACTACGGACAAGAAGGCAGCAGCCAAGAATGCAGCTGAAGAAGATGCCATGTCGCCCGAGGAGACAAAGGAGCGTATCGTATGCCTGTGCCTCGTCTTCGCAGTGGTGATATTCTTCTGGATGGCATTCCACCAGAATGGTGCCACGCTGACATACTTCGCACGTGATTTCATCGCTACGTCAGCCTCCGGAATAATTGCCATGGAGATGGATGTCACCAACCTCGTGGCGTGCATCATCATCATCTTTGCCCTCTTCGCCTTCTTCCAGAACGGCGGCAAGGGAAAGATAATCCCTGCCGTTGCCATCCTGGCATCGCTCGGCTACCTCACATACAACTATATGAACGTAACCGACGTAGAAGTGTCAGCACCTATCTTCCAGCAGTTTAACCCCTGCTTTGTCATAGCCCTCACTCCTGTCAGCATAGGTATCTTCGGATGGCTTGCCAAGAAAGGCAAGGAACCTAAGGCTCCCGTAAAGATAGGTCTCGGAATGATTGTGGCTGCAATAGCGTATATCCTCATGACCGTTGCCACATTCGACCTCCCCGCACCTGACGCCACCAACCCTACTCACCTTGCTGACCTCAATCCAAACCTCCTCGTAGGCACATACCTTATCCTTACCTTTGCCGAACTGCTGCTCTCTCCTATCGGTATCTCTTTCGTTACCAAGGTGGCACCTTCCCAGTATAAGGGCGTAATGATGGGTCTGTGGTTTGGAGCTACAGCCGTGGGCAACTTCCTCGTGGCTATCCCTACGATGCTCTGGGGCAATGCGCACTACGTGGTTTGGGGTACGCTGACCTGCATCTGTCTTGTGGCAGCCCTCTTCATCTTCTCCATTATCAAAAAACTTAACAAGGTCTCATAATCATGACAACAGGCGACAGAATACCCGACATCCTCGGCATCGACCAGGATGGCAACGAGATAAAGAGCAGTGACTACAGAGGCAGGAAGATTATCCTCTACAGTTATCCTAAGGCAAACACCAGCGGTTGTACGGCAGAAGCCTGCTCCCTGCAGGCCAACAGGGAAGAACTCTCTTCCCTCGGCTATGAGATAATAGGCGTGAGCAAGGACAGTCAGGCATTGCAGAAAAAGTTTGCTGAGGCACAGGGACTACAGTTTCCACTCATCGCTGACACAGATACCACTCTCCTTCAGCAGCTCGGCTGCTGGGGAGAGAAGGTAGCGTGTGGCAGACGCACCATCGGCACGTTGCGCACTACCTACCTTGTCAACGAGGAAGGAGTTATCGAAAAAGTGTTTACTCCAAAAGAGATAAAGACAAAGATCCACGCAGAACAGATACTTGACTATCTCAAGGGAAGCAAGGATTAAGCCGCTCTCTGTCTGTCTCCGTCATTTCAGTTCGGAGACGGACAGAGGAAATTTTACAGATTGCGCTGTAATCGTAAAAGAAGACATGACACCGTTGGTTTGTCTATTCTTCTGCGATTACAGCGCAATTTTTTTTATTACATAAATGAGTCATCAACGTGCGTTGATGACTCATTGTCGGGGTGACAGGACTCGAACCTGCGACAGCCTGGTCCCAAACCAGGAACGCTACCAACTGCGCTACACCCCGGGTGCTTTATTCAGTCTGATTTGTGCGTTGTTCTGAATTGCGGTGCAAAGGTAGTCATATTTTTTTAGTTGGCAAAATATTTGTCATGTTTTTTTTACAAATCGTGCTATTTTCTTTATATTCATGATATAAGTCAACTCAAGCTTCGCAGACTTCAACTTCTTCGGTTTTATGGTTCTGTCTATGGTTATGTAGTTTTACGGTTTTTAGGTTATTCGTCGGTTTGAAGAGGCTGATTGTAACTTCCGTAAAACCTAATAACCTAATAAACTAATATTTTTTTATAACCGAACCAAATGGTTTTAAGGTTTTTCGGAGATATGTCAAGGCTGATTGTTACTTCCGTACAACCGCATAACCTTAAAACCCCATAACCTTATGAAACTGAGCAAGTCACAGACTTGCGAAAATTGAAATATGTGTATATTTACGCCCTGAAAGGGAAAACTGTGCTTTTTCCCTTTCAGGGCGGATTATTGAGAGCCTTCATTTCTGCATCGGAGTCATTGACAGCTTGCAAATCACCGAAAACCTTAAGACCGTATAACCGAAGAAGAAGTTGAGCCCACCCCCGAAACTTCTGTGTCAATATGCCTCGTCATTGATCAGTTCCTCCTGAGTGATCCTGCGTGAGTCAATCTTTCTCCAAGCGTAGAAGATATAGGCGAGGACGAAGGGGATGAGCAGGCTTACAACAGCCATCGTCTGGAGGGTAAACTCGCTGCTGCAGCTGTTGACTATCGTCAGCGAGCTCTGCAGGTCGGCATTGGATGGGAAGTAGGCAGTGTCGTTCCATCCTGCACAGAGAAGCAGGGAAAGGACGGTCATCACTACTCCGATGCCAGCAAACCATACGCCACGCCTGAATGCAGAGACGAGGACAGACCTCACCACGCCGTAGAGCACAATCAGCACTCCGATGAGGAAGAGAGGAATGAGATACCACATCTCGATGAAGTTGTCGAGGTATTTGTAAGGCTTCATATAGATGTCTCCCGAAACGGCTTCCACGGCATACCCGTCCTTCGTAAGCAGGTGTGCGAGGAAGGCGAGGAAGAGGACAAGGAAGGCTGAGAAATTGACAGTCAGGCTCTTCCTGCATCTTCCGGCTATGTCCTCGTGTGAGACATTGTTGATGAGATAAAGGCTGCCGAGCGTGCGTGCGAGGAAGAGCACCGCCATGCCGAAGAGGATATTCCATACGTCGGTAATCATGTCGAGGCCGCCGTATTCCGAAGCCCACCTGCTTATTACGGGCTGGAGCACGTCTGTCATGTTGTCCTTCTCGACGATGAAGTTGGCACCGTTGTAGAAAGACGCCACGGCAACGCCGAGGAGTACGGGAGCCATGATGCCGTTGGCAAGGAGGAAATACTGATAGGATGACGTGCCGAGGACATTTCCCATCTTGTTCTGGAACTCATAGCTGACGGCCTGCAGTACGAACGTGAAGAGAATAATCATCCAGAGCCAGTAGGCACCGCCGAAACTCGTGCTGTAGTAAAGCGGGAAGGATGCGAAGAACGCACCGCCAAAGGTGACGAGGGTAGTGAACGTAAACTCCCACTTCCTGCCCGTAGAGTTGATTATCATCCTGCGTTCATCATCGTCGCATGCCAAGGAGAAGAGCTGCGAGTTGGCTCCCTGCACGAAGAGGAGGAATACGAGTATTGCGCCGAGCAGCGACACGAGGAACCACCAGTAATGCTGAAGGAATGCGTATGTTATCATAGTTCCGGTCCTTTCTTTATTTGTTTTACCATAATGCTTACCTCAGCCACGAGGAGCGACGTGAAGATAAGTAGGAAGAGGAAGAACGTGAGCATCACGTGCCCTGCATCGATGTCAGATGCAGCCACCCACGTAGGCAGCATGTCCTGTATCGCCCAGGGCTGCCGTCCCATCTCCGCCACTATCCATCCGCTCTCGCTTGCTATCCATGCGAGAGGTATGAGGCATACTCCTGCGACGTGAAGGAGGCGGTAGCGCGTGATGTCCTTCCTGTAAGCGAGGAAAAGGACTATGACAAAGACGGCGATGAAGAGAGTGCCCAGCCCCACCATGACGCGGAAGGCGTAGAAGCAAATGGGCACGGAAGGCACCAC
Source organism: uncultured Prevotella sp. (assembly GCA_945787895.1). Lineage (GTDB taxonomy): Bacteria > Bacteroidota > Bacteroidia > Bacteroidales > Bacteroidaceae > Prevotella. The sequence goes on from CALZJQ010000012.1 coordinate 9,342, forward strand.
CTGGCTTGCATCCTTGATATATCCATATCCGAAATACGGCATGTTGTCCCTTATCTGTCGCTGCAGGAGCAGTCCCTCGGGCGCAGACCTCTCCTCCTTGCTCAACCTGCGGTACTGGCTGACGGAGGCGATGGCAGTCTTTCCACGCTCTATCTTCTCGCTGACAGACGGTTCACGCGTGCCGTCATCCTTAGTGTAGCCGTTGATGCAGTCGTTGATGCCCGGCACGTAGCCGTGGATGTCTCTCGTGGCAAGCAGCGACAGCAGGTTGGGCATAGCAATCCTGCAAGGCGGCTCACCGCAGTTGGCATAGTCGGGCTGAGAGAAAGGATTGACGAGGGCTATTGCAGTAAGGCTCTGGTCTTTGCCTCCGTTGTAGAGAGCTTCCATAGCTGCGAGCTTCATAGGCTGCTTCTGTGCCACCATGTATGCGCTCTCGTCGCCGGTATATAGAGCGAGCAGCGAAGCCGCAAGCCCCGTGATGCCTGCCACCTTGATGCTTCTCACTGCAAGGTCCTGATGGCGTTTCTTCCAGAGATACCAGCAGCTGACGCCCAGTACGAAGACTGCACCGACAATCCACGACGACGTGACAGTGTGGCAGAACTTACCTACGGCGAAGGGAGACAGCGCCACCTCGGCGAAGGAGTACATCTCGTTGCGCATCGTGTCGGGGTTGAAAACGCAGCCCACGGGATACTGCATCCATGAGTTGGCTACAAGAATCCACCATGCGGATATTGTCGCACCTACCCACGTGAGCCATGTGGAGGCGAGGTGAAATCCTTTGCTCACCTTCTTCCATCCGAAGAACATGACTGCGACGAAGGTCGATTCCATGAAGAAAGCTACGATGCCCTCTACGGCGAGCGGTGCTCCGAAGATGTCGCCTACGAACCAAGAGTAGTTGCTCCAGTTGGTGCCGAACTCAAATTCGAGGATGATACCTGTGGCTACGCCTATGGCAAAGTTGATGCCGAAGAGGCGTTGCCAGTACCTGGCTGCCGTGAGCCATTCATTCCTGCTTGTCTTATACCACAAGGTCTCCATGATACTCATGATGAGACCGAGACCCAACGTCAGCGGTACGAACAGCCAGTGGTATATGGCTGTCAGCGCAAACTGCGCTCTCGACCAGTCTATTGCTGCGGGGTCGATGGTTAGTAGTGTGTGGGACATAGGGTTTTGTTGTTTAGTTGTTTAGTGGTTTTGTTGTTTCGTGTTTTAGTTGTTTGGTTGTTTGGTTGATAAACTGCATATCTTTCTGCAAATTTATCAATTATTCAGTTAACTGCCAAATATTTTCCTTAATTTTGTTTACAATAGTAAAAAAATCTTTTGTTTTCTCACTTTTTTTTGTAATTTTGTGGGCAAAAATTATATTTCACTGATGGACACCATATTAAAATACTTTCCCGACATCACCGACACGCAGCGCAGGCAGTACGCTTCGCTGTATGAGCTGTACCAGGACTGGAACTCGAAAATCAACGTCATCTCACGCAAGGACATCGACAACCTCTATGAGCATCACGTCCTGCATTCCCTCGCAATAGCCAAGGCACTCAGCTTCAAGGACGGCACGAAGATAATGGACTTCGGATGCGGCGGCGGCTTTCCCGGCATCCCGCTTGCCATCATGTTTCCCCAATGCTCGTTCAAACTGATTGACGGCACGGGAAAGAAGATAAAGGTGTGCCGGGAAGTGGCTGCGGCAATAGGACTGAAGAATGTGGTGGCGGAGCATCTTCGCGGCGAAGACGAGAAAGGGAAGTTTGACTTTATCGTGTCACGTGCCGTCATGCCCCTGCCCGACATGATGAAGATAGTGCGCAAGAACATATCCAAGGAGCAGCGCAACGCCATGCCTAATGGCATCTTCTGCCTCAAGGGCGGCGACCTTCAGGCTGAGGTAAGTCCTTTCCGCAGGATAGTGGAGCAGACCGACCTGTCATCCTATTTCGATGAGGAATGGTTCAGGGAAAAGCATCTCATCTACCTGCCCGCATAGTTCCCAGCCCCGCATCTGCCGATAGGACAAAAACGGAAACGGCGCTTTCGCAACGCAATACCGCCGATATTACGGCATAAAAGCGCCGTTATTACCCTGCGAAAGCGCCGCTTTTACACCGCAATATCAATGCTGTTGACTATCTCTTTCGCTTACAGAGAGTTGCGGAGGCTTTCATTCTTTTCTTCCGATAGGACAAAACGGGAATAATTGCTGATTATTTTTCTGTCGATACTGACGATACGAACGTTAGGAACGACAATAACGACAGTAACGACAACCACCCCATAACCCCATAACCGAAAAAAAATGCTTTCCATAAAGAAATTTGAAGTCAATCCCATACAGGAGAATTGCTATGTAGTCAGCGACGAGACAAAGGAATGTATGATAGTAGATTGCGGAGCCTTGTATCAGGCAGAACTGCAGTCCATATACAATTACATATTAGAGAACGGACTGAAACCCGTACGCTGCGTGCTCACCCACGCACATTTCGACCACGTGTTCGGAGTAAAAGGCATCTGCGACAGATACAACCTCCAGCCGGTGCTCTGTCAGAAAGACGAGTCACTGTACAAGGACTTCCACAACCAGATAAAGCTGTTTGGAATACAGGGTCTCGACTGTGACCTCCCTGCCATCGGCGAATACGTGAAGGACGGCTCCAAGGTGACGTTCGGCAACCATACGTTCTCCGTCATCGAGACTCCTGGGCACACCCGCGGCAGCGTGTTCTATTACTGCGAGGAAGAAAAGGTGGCTTTCTCAGGCGACACACTCTTCAAGGGGAGTATCGGAAGGACCGACCTTCCCGGCGGTTCCATGTTCCAGATTATCCAGTCGCTGAGGATGATAACGCAGCTTCCCGACGACGTGACGGTATATAGCGGACACGGAGAAGAGACAACGATTGGACTGGAACTCGCTTCCAACCCATACCTCGACAGATAAACAGATGAACACGGAAAAAGTAATTCTCGGCATTGACCCCGGTACCAACGTCATGGGATATGGCGTGATAAGAACCAAGGGGCAACAGGCTGAGATAGTGGCAATGGGCGTGATAGACATGAGAAAAGAGCCCGACCCTTACCTCCGCCTGGGCAAGATATTTGAACGCGTCACAGGCATCATCGACTCATACCTGCCCGACGAGATGGCCATCGAAGCGCCCTTCTTCGGAAAAAACGTGCAGTCGATGCTGAAACTGGGACGGGCACAGGGCGTAGCCATTGCGGCTGCCATACAGCACAGCGTGCCTATCCACGAATATGCCCCGCTGAAGATAAAACTCGCCATCACAGGCAACGGTCAGGCTTCCAAGGAACAGGTGGCAGGAATGCTGCAGCGCATCCTACATCTTGACAATGAAGAGATGCCGAAGTTTATGGATGCCACGGACGCACTCGGAGCCGCCTACTGCCATTTCATGCAGATGAACAGACCTGACTCGGAGGCACATTACAGCAGTTGGAAAGACTTTGCCAACAAGAACCAGAAGAGAGTCAGCGCAACGGAAGAAAAGAAGAAAGACTACGGCGGGGAAACAGCAGGGCGCAGGCTGTCGCCACAGGAACAGCTGCTTGCCGCATTGAGGAAGAAATAGGATGGTGAAGTTTCTTCTTCGGTTGTGCGGTTTGTACGGATCTTTGCCAAGCCTGATTGTAACTTCCGTACAACCATATAACCTCATAACCTCATAACCTCATAACCTCATAACCTCATAACCGAAAGAAACTGAGCAAGTCATCAACTTGCTAAAGTTATATAGAAAAAGAATGCAACAGATTATCAAGATAACACAGGGAAAAGTGAGGATGCCGGAATGGAGAATGGCAGAGCCCGTAGATTTCACCCTCACTGACACGGAGCACATAGCCATCGTAGGCGATAACGCTTCGGGAAAGACAATGCTCGTGGATATAATCACAGGCAGCCATCCCCTGCTGATGCAGGACGTGGCTTACGACTTTTCCCCCAAGACAAGCCGGTTGGCTTCGGACAACATAAAGTACATCACATTCCGCGACTGCTACGGAGGAGACAGCGACCGCAACTACTACCTGCAGCAGAGATGGAACCAGCACGACATCGACGAGAGCACACCCACCGTAGGAAAGCTGCTCGATGATGCCTACAACATCACGGGAGAGGACACCGAGGAACGCAGGGCGATGCGCGAACACCTGTACGACATATTCTCCCTCCGCTACCTCTTGGACAAATACATCATCCTGCTTTCTTCGGGCGAGCTGCGCAAGTTTCAGCTTGCCAAGACGCTGATGGCAGATCCCCGAGTGCTGATAATGGACAATCCGTTCATCGGACTCGACAAGGAGACGAGACAGCAGCTGCGCGAACTCCTCGAAGAGATTTCACGTGAACGCAGCCTCCAGATAATCCTCGTACTTGCCAAGAACGAAGACATTCCCCGCTTCATCACCCACGTGGTGGAGGTGAAGGGCATGAAAGTGATGGAGAAAATGCCGCGCAGAGAGTTTCTTGCCTTCAAGAAAAAAGAAGACGATAGCGCATCTGCAGCCTCGCACCTGAGCGATGAAGCCAAGGAGGCAATCCTTTCCCTGCCCTATTCCGACAACGAATACAACACCCAGGAGGTGGTGAGGATGAAGGGCGTGAGCATACAGTACGGCGAGCGTGTCATACTGAGAGCACTCGACTGGACGGTATGCAACGGCGAGAGATGGGCCCTGAGCGGACAGAACGGAGCAGGAAAGAGCACCCTGCTGAGCCTTGTCTGCGCCGACAACCCACAGTCATACGCCTGCGACATCACACTCTTTGACCGCAAGCGCGGTTCGGGCGAGACGATATGGGACATAAAGAAGCACATAGGCTACGTATCACCCGAGATGCACCGTGCATACAACCGTGACATGGCTGCCATCCGCATCGTAGCAAGCGGACTGAAAGACTCCGTAGGGCTTTACGTCAAACCGACGGAAAAGGACTATGAGCACTGCCGGGTCTGGATGAAGATATTCGGCATAGAACACCTTGCCGAACGCACATTCCTCAAACTGTCAAGCGGCGAACAGCGCATGATACTCCTCGCCCGCGCCTTTGTCAAGGACCCTGAACTTCTCATCCTCGACGAACCGCTCCACGGACTTGACTCCAGGCAGGGAGAAAAGGTAAAAGAAATCATCGACACGTTCTGCCAGCGAAGGAACAAGACGCTGATCATGGTGACCCACTACAAGGAGAACCTTCCGAAATGCATCACACATTCGCTTTACTTGAAGAAGCGGTAGGAATGGTTTTGGGTTTTGGGTTGTTGGTTGGTATGGCTTCAAACGAGACTCCTTGCCTGTCATGGTCAATCATTACTTAAGGTGGGTTCTATTAATTCCCACCGTCAAAAATGTTAATTATGTAGGTTTGACGTTTTGTCATCTTTTGGTTTCTTTTCGGTACAAATCGTAAGTCTCATCGGTCACGTAGCCCGCTACGCTCCCTCTTCAACTTACAATTTGTCCTCGAAAATAAATCCAAAATATGACAAAGCGAATTAATAGAACCCACCTTAACAAAGACAAATACATTATTTATAAAAAACGGAGACAAAAACGAAAACGATAATGAAGAATACACTTATTACGACTACCATATTTCTATTGTCCATACTGTTTACGAACCATTCTTTCGCACAGAAGAAGAGGGAGTTTCGTGGAGCTTGGATACAGTGCGTGAACGGACAGTTCCTCGGCATGGGCACACAGAAGATGCAGGAGACGCTCACCTATCAGCTCAACGAACTGCAGAAGGATGGCGTCAATGCAATCATCTTTCAGGTAAGACCAGAGTGCGATGCGCTGTACCAGAGCAGCATAGAGCCTTGGAGCCGCTTCCTTACGGGGAAGCAGGGGCAGGCTCCTTTCCCATACTGGGACCCGCTGCAATGGATGATAACCGAATGCCACAGACGCGGTATGGAACTGCACGCATGGATAAACCCCTTCCGTGCAAAGACAAAGACTACCGACGACCTCGCCCCTGCCCACGTGTCGAGGAGAATGCCCGGCAGCGTATTTACATACGACAACCTGCACATCCTCAATCCTGCATTGCAGAGCAACCGCACGTATATATGCAAGGTGGCAGCAGACATAATCCGCCGCTACGACGTGGATGGACTGCACATCGACGATTATTTCTATCCTTATCCCGTGGCAGGTCAGACGATACCCGACAGCCGCGACTATGCACGAAGCAACAACGGCATAAAGAACATCCACGACTGGAGGAGGTATAACGTAAACCAGTTTATAAAGGAACTGCACGACACAATACGTGCCGTAAAACCGTGGGTGAAGTTCGGAGTCTCCCCATTTGGAATATACAGAAACAAGAAGAATGCGCCGGAAATGGGTTCGGAAACCAACGGACTGCAGAACTACGACGACCTGTATGCTGACGTACTGCTGTGGATAAACAACGGATGGATAGACTACTGCGTGCCACAGATATACTGGGAAATAGGCAACAAGGCAGCCGACTACGAGACTCTGATAAAATGGTGGGACATATATTCCGGCAAGCGTCACCTCTACATAGGCGAGGACATTGAGCGCACGGCAAAACATGCCGACCGCAACAACCCTAACCAGAACCAGATGGCTGCAAAGTACCGCCTGCATGACGAGATGCGTCATGTCAACGGCACCGTGCTCTGGTATGCCAAGGCGGCAGTGGACAACGTAGGCAACTACGGCACGATGCTGAGAAACAAATACTGGCGCACACAGGCACTCCCTCCAACCATGCCTTTCATCGACGGGAAAGCACCCAAGAAGCCTAAGAGTCCCAAGCCAATATGGACACCCGACGGCTACGTGCTGTTCTGGAAAGCCCCAAAGGGAAAAGGCTGGAAAGACGCTCCCCACAGATATGTCGTTTACCGTTTTGCAAAAGGAGAAAAGGTGGATATAAAGGATGCGAGCCATATCGTAGCTACTACGTACAACACATACTTCCCCCTGCCTTACGAGAAAGGAAAAGAGAGCTGGACATACGTGGTGACCACACTTGACAGAATGAGCAACGAGAGTAGTCCTGCGAAGAAGAAAGTAAAATTGTAAAATCACAGTTTCTTCCATGTTTTCGCACACAAGATATTGACCAATGTCAAATAAACCGCACTTTTTCAATAAATTACGTTACAATTTGTTATCCCAAACAGAATTATTGATTAATTTTGCAAGCGGAAGTTCACAAAAATAGGATTACTCAATATTTTCGGGATAATCAGAAAAAAAAGAATTAAAGAACAAAAACTATGGCAGAAACAAAAACTACGACTAAGAAGGCTGCTGCAGAAAAGAAGGCAGCTGCTCCTAAGAAAGCTTGCGCTACAAAGAAGGCTTGCGCTACAAAGAAGGCTGTAAAGGCTACATTGTCAATCACTGAGGAGAACATCGGTTTCAAGGCAGGTGATGTATATCAGGCTATCGCAAAGGCTGAAAAGGGTCTCTCTGTTGCTGAGATTGCAAAGAACGCAGGCATCTCTACTGAGGAGGTTTACCTCGGTCTTGGCTGGCTTTTGAAGGAAGGCAAGGTTGCAAGCGAGAACGAAGTTATCGTGCTCAAGTAAAAAAAAAGAGAAAATATTACTATCAGATAATCAAAAAAGGAATGCCCGAAAGAGCATTCCTTTTTTTATGGGGGGAGGAGGCGCAATCATGCAGGCTGTCTTTTCCCGTTTCTGATAGCCATGAACATACCTGAGAGAAGAATCGTAACGCCTGCTATTGCCATCCATGTAATGCGTTCATCAAGTACGATAGAAGCAGTAATCATGGTGACAAGGCTTTGGAGGTAGAGATAGTTGGCAGACTTTGTAGTGCCGATGACTTTCATCACCCAGTTCCAAAGCAGGTAGCAGCAACTCGATGCGATGACTCCAAGGAAGAGAAGATTGAGAAAGACTTGAGTCTGACAGAGTATTTCCTTTTCCCAATGCGGCGGTTCTATGAAAAGAAAATAAGGAATTATCGTCACGATACCATAGAAAAAGACCTTTCGCGTGATGAAATCATTGTCATACTTTCCCATGATACGCCTCATGAAGAGCGAATAGAAAGCCCAGGTCACTGCCGCCGAGAGAGCCAAAGTGTCACCGAGGGGATTGAGATGAAGGTTGAGCTGACCGTTGAGGACGATGAGAGTGACGCCGACGAAAGAGAGTATGGAACCACAGACCTGCCTGACATTGAGCCGCTCACTCTTGTAAAAACAAGAAAGGATAAGTGCGGTAATCAGCGGTGTGGTACATACGAGAATACTAACGTTGGCAGAGGTGGATAATGAGAGAGCCATGTTTTCCGTAAGGAAATAGAGCGTTCCGCCCATCAGTCCCAATCCTGCAAGAGTCAGTTCGTCCTTAATGTTACGGGCAAACATCCGCTTGTGACTGAATGCGAGCATTATCACATACGCCATGAGAAACCTGTAGAGAAAGATGTCAGCAGGCATCAACCCCGCATTCAGCAATACCTTGCTGCTGACGAAAGTGTTACCCCAAATGATTACTACCAGTAGTGCTACGAGATGATTCATGATTATTATATATTCAACTATTGCAAGTTTCCGGTTGTCGGATCCAGGTCGTTGGTTGTCGGTTGAAATGCCTTGCTAATGTAGGATACCTTAAGAACTGAGACTGACCTACCTACAACCAAAAACCCACAACCAAAAACCTACAACTGCATCACATACGTCTGACAGTCGGCAAAAGCAGTATCTATCCCGAGAGGTTTCTCCCTGAAAATACCGAAGAGAGTGCTTCCACTTCCGCTCATGGCCGCATATACAGCACCTCTGTCATACAGTGACTCCTTGATGTGAGCCAGCACGGGATATTTTGGGAAGATACTTTCCTCAAAATCGTTCGTCAGTTCTTCACGCCACGTCTCGATAGGCTGAAGGACAATCTCACGGCATTTCTTTGACGTGGCACGCGGAGTAATGTCAGCGTATGCCTCCTTTGTAGAAACCGCAACGGGAGGTTTTACCAGAGCTATCCAGTAACCATTGAGATAATGGCAGCACTCCTCGTCACTGCCTACAGGCTGGAGGATGTCACCTATACCTGTGGCGTAAGCAGGTTCGGCAGTGATAAAGAACGGACAGTCAGCACCGAGGCGTGCAGCATACCGTTCCATTTCCCTGTTTCCCATGTTGAGCATGAAATATTCGTCAAGCAGGCGTATCATGAAGGCAGCGTCACTGGAGCCGCCTCCGAGTCCTGCCTGCATGGGAATCCTCTTGAAAAGATGGATGTGTACGCGCGGGATGTCATAATGCTCAGCAATGAGGCGGTACGCCTTCACCACGAGGTTGTCGTCAGTATTTCCCTCCACCTGTGCGCCCGTGATACATATATCGTAAGTTTCATCCAAGGGAAAATCATGATGCATACGTTTCACCTCAATGGCATCAGTAAGGGGAATGGGATAAAAGACTGTTTCAAGGTCATGATAACCGTCAGGTCGCTTGGCTATGACGTTGAGTCCAAGGTTTATTTTGGCACAAGGGAATGTAATCATGTCAGTATTAGTAAAGATGTTAAGATTTTCGCAATGAGTTTTTTTTACATTGCAAAAGTAATACAAAAAGTTTATCCAGCAAAAAATAGAGGGAGAAAAATGCGTGATATAAGGAAAAAATGTGCTAACTTTGCAGACGCAAAAACAACGTAACTCAATAATATGCCCAAAACCACTTCCACATACAAAAGCAGAAAGCAGGCAACGCCTCAGATAGACACATCGCTCGGTCATCTTCCTCCACAGTCGATAGAGGTGGAGAAAAGAGTGCTCGGAGCATTGATGATAGACGTTGATGCGTTTACGATAGTGAGTGAACTTCTGCACCCGGAGACATTCTATGACCCCAAGCACCAGAAGATATTCCATGCCATACAGCAACTCAACATCAAGGAACTTCCCGTAGATTTCATCTCCGTAATAGAGCAGCTGAAGCAGGAAGGCACCCATGACGAAGTAGGAGCACCGTCATATATCATCGAACTGACCGACTCCGTGGCTTCTTCTGCCAACATAGAGTATCATGCCCGAGTTCTCGCACAGAAGTTCGTTGCCCGCCAACTCATCTCATACGCCAGCACCATCGAAGGAAAAGCATTCGACGAGAGTTCCGACATTGACGCACTCATGCAGGAAGCAGAGGGTAAACTCTTTGAACTTTCACAGAAGAACATGCGTCAGGACTACACGCAGATACAGCCCGTAGTACTGCAGGCGAAGGAACTCCTGCTGAAAGCATCACAGAATGACGGAGGCATGACTGGAGTGCCTACGGGATATTACAAACTCGACGAGATAACATCCGGATGGCAGGCATCCGACCTTGTCATCATAGCAGGTCGTCCGGCGATGGGCAAGACCTCGTTCGCCCTCTCACTTGCCAGGAACATATCCGTAGATTACGGTGAGCCGATAGCTTTCTTCTCCCTCGAAATGAACAACGTGCAGCTTGTCAACCGTCTCATCTCCAACGTATGCGAGATTTCCGGTACAAAGATACTTAGCGGCAAACTGTCAGACGAGGAATGGAAGCGTTTCGACAACAGGATTCCTAAACTGCTCAACGCACCGATTTACGTGGATGACACGCCGGGACTCTCCGTCTTTGAATTGCGCACGAAGGCACGCCGACTGGTAAGGGAAAAAGGCGTAAAGGTAATAATGATAGACTACCTGCAGCTGATGAGCGCCAGCGGCATGAACTTCAACAGCCGTCAGGAAGAAGTGAGCATGATTAGCCGGTCGCTCAAAGGACTTGCCAAGGAGCTTGACATTCCCGTACTGGCACTGTCACAGTTGAGCCGTGACGTAGAAAAGCGTGCCGGAGCGGGTAACGGCACTGACAGCAAGATACCCCAGCTGTCCGACCTCCGTGAGTCTGGAGCCATAGAGCAGGATGCCGACATGGTCCTCTTTGTCCATCGCCCGGAATATTACCGCATCTTCAACGACGAAAACGGCAATGACCTCAGAGGCATGGCACAGATTATCATTGCCAAGCACCGTAAAGGTTCCACCGGCAATGTCCTGCTCAATTTCCGCGGAGAGTTCACGAGGTTTGCAAATCCCGATGAAGCCTCCAACTATATTCCGCCTGCTGACGGCGGTGGGGAGTTCCGCACCACTTCATTCCAGGACCCTTTCGTACAGAGCGGTGACGTGAGTCCGTTCTGAGGTTAGTGGTTTGGTTGTTTGGTTGTTTTGTTGTTTGTTTTTTTTGTTGTTTGGTTGTTTTGTTGTTTGGTTGTTTTGTTGTTTGGTTGTTATGAAATTCAACAAATCATGAAGAAAAAGTAACATTTTGATAAAAAACGTGGTAAATTATTTGTTACATTCGTAAAAAATAAGTAATTTTGCATCGTTTTTAATAACAAACGACCAATATGACACAGAATATTACTCTATCAGCCCTTATTATTGACATCCTGCTTCTACCAGAGACGGGAAGTGACAAGGTGTGCGGATAGGTAAATATCCGAGATATTCAATGAGCCTTTTTCACTTTCCGTCATGGGAAGAGAGAAAGGCTTTTTTTATTTTCGGACACAATGTCAGGAAGGATTTATCTCCTTCATGGACTTGTCAAAGAGAAACAACAAATAAAAAAAACGATAAAAACATGAGCGACAGACTTTTTATTTTTGACACCACACTGCGAGATGGCGAGCAGGTTCCAGGTTGCCAGTTGAACACCGTTGAGAAGATTCAAGTGGCAAAGCAGCTTGAGGCTCTGGGAGTCGATGTGATAGAGGCTGGATTTCCCGTATCAAGTCCGGGAGATTTCAACTCTGTAGTAGAAATATCCAAATCCGTCACATGGCCTACCATTTGCGCCCTCACACGTGCAGTGGAGAAAGACATAGACGTGGCTGCCGAAGCACTCCAGTATGCAAAGCACAAGAGAATACATACAGGTATCGGCACGTCTCCTTCACATATCAGGTATAAGTTTAATTCTACTCCAGAGGAGATAATCGAGCGTGCCGTTGCTGCCGTAAAGTATGCCAAGAGGTACGTAGAGGACGTGGAGTTCTATGCAGAAGATGCTGGACGCACCGACAATGAATATCTCGCACGCGTCATCGACGCTGTGACGAAGGCTGGCGCTACGGTCTGCAACATTCCCGACACTACAGGTTTCCGTGTGCCTAACGAGTATCAGGAGAAGATAAAGTATCTCTATGAGCACGTTGATGCGTTTGCAGCGGGCAAGAGTATCCTTTCAACCCACTGCCACAACGACCTCGGAATGGCTACTGCCAACACCGTGGCAGGAGTCCTCGGTGGAGCACGTCAGGTAGAAGTAACCATCAACGGCATTGGAGAGCGTGCCGGCAACACCTCACTCGAGGAAGTGGCAATGATTTTCAAGACGCATCCTGACCTCGGCATCGAGACGAACATCAACACTACGAAGATATATCCGACGAGCCGCATGGTAAGTTCGCTGATGAATATGCCTGTACAGCCAAACAAGGCTATAGTAGGAAAGAACGCTTTCGCCCATTCGTCAGGAATACATCAGGACGGCGTGCTCAAGAATTCTTCCACATACGAGATTATGGACCCGAAGGAGGTAGGCATTGACGAGGCATCCATCGTACTGACAGCACGCTCCGGCAGAGCAGCACTGAAGCACCGCCTGCATATCAACGGCGTCGAGGTGGAAGGCGAGAAACTTGACAAGATATATCAGGATTTCCTCGCATTGGCCGACAAGAAAAAAGAAGTCACTGATGATGACATCCTGATACTTGCAGGTGCCGAGAGGTCGGAGATGAGCAACGTCAAACTTGACTACCTCCAAGTGACGACGGGAAAAGGCACCCGTTCAGTGGCAAGCATCGGTTTGCAGATAGCCAACGAGCATTTCGAAGCGGCTGCGTCAGGAAACGGTCCTGTAGATGCTGCGATAAAAGCTCTGAAGTGCATCATCAAACGAGAGATGACGCTCAAGGATTTCACCATCCAAGCTATCTCAAAAGGCTCTGACGACCTTGCCAAGGTACACCAGAGTGTAGAGTATGACGGTCACATCTATTACGGATTTGGCGCAAACACGGATATCGTGACAGCATCTGTAGAGGCTTATATTGATGCTATCAACAAGTTCAGGTAAAATTATTATTTGGTTGTCGGTTGTTGGTTGTCGGTTGTTGGTTAGATTGCAAAAAAGAAGGAATTTCCAATAGAAGACATTATAACCAAAAAACCACAACCAAAAACCCACAACCATAACCCATTGACTCTTCAAATCGAAAACGAACAATGAATAACAACACCAACAACACTACCCTGGAACAGAAGAAAGGGGTAACTTTATTTGACAAAATCTGGAACACACACGTAGTCCAGAACGTAGAAGATGGCCCCACCCAATTATACATCGACCGTCTCTATGCACACGAGGTAACGAGTCCTCAGGCATTTGACACTTTACGTGACAAGGGCATCAAAGCCTTCCGTCCAGACCATGTAGTGGCTATGCCTGACCATAACACACCTTCGGACCAGCAAGAGGTCATCAACGACCCTGTAGGAAGGAAGCAGGTGGAAACGCTGAAGGCCAACTGTGAGGAGTTCGGCATCAAGCACTTTGCCATGGGTACCAAAGACAACGGCATCATTCATGTGGTAGGTCCGGAGAAAGCACTCTCGCTCCCAGGCATGACCATCGTATGCGGTGACTCACATACCTCTACACACGGAGCTGTCGGCGCAATAGCAATGGGCATAGGAACTTCTGAGGTGGCACAGGTATTGGCATCACAGTGCATCCTTCAGTCAAAGCCAAAGACAATGCGCATCAACGTAGAAGGTCAGTTGCCGGAAGGAACTACCGCAAAGGATGTAGCACTGTATATCATGGCGCAGATGACCACGTCAGGTGCTACGGGATATGCCGTAGAGTATGCCGGAAGTGCTATCCGCAATATGTCCATGGAAGGAAGGCTCACTCTCTCCAACCTCTCTATCGAAATGGGTTCAAGAGCAGGACTCATAGCTCCTGACGAGACAACCTTTGCATATCTCAAGGGGCGTGAATACGCTCCAAATGGTGAGGCTTGGGACAAAGCAGTAGAAGAATGGAAGAAACTGTACTCCGATGAGGATGCTGTGTTTGACAAAGAAGTCACATACCGTGCAGAAGACATTGCCCCACGCATCACCTACGGCACAAACCCAGGTGCAGGCATTGCCATCGACGAGCGTATCCCTACACTGGAAGACATTGCCGAGGGTGACAGGACACAGTTCCTTGACATGCTCGACTACATGCAGTTTGAGCCGGGACAGAAACTTGAAGGAACACCCGTAGATTACTGTTTCCTCGGTGCTTGCACGAATGGACGCATAGAAGATTTCCGTGCTTTCGCTTCTGTCGTAAAGGGAAAGAAAAAGGCTGAAGGCGTCGTAGCGTGGTTAGTTCCCGGTTCTTGGCTTGTACGCCAACAGATTATCGACGAGGGCATAGACAAGATATTGGAAGAAGCAGGCTTTGAACTGAGACTCCCTTCCTGCTCATCCTGTCTCGCAATGAACCCGGACAAAGTGCCTGCAGGCAAACTGTCCATATCTACATCAAACCGCAATTTCGTAGGCCGTCAGGGTCCTGGCGCACGTACTATCCTTGCATCTCCACTCGTAGTAGCTGCAAGTGCCGTGACTGGCGTCATCACTGACCCAAGGAAATTGTGATTGTTTTTTAGTTGTTTGGTTGTTTTGTTGTTTTGTTGTTTTGTTGATAGTATTCCTCTTTTGCGAAGACAAACAACTAAACAACAAAACAACCAAACAACTAAACAACAAAACAACAGCAGAACCCATGCTTGCGAAACATAAGTTAATCATACTACAAACAGATTTAAAAATGGCTAAAGAAAAATTTGATATTATTCAGTCAACCTGCATTCCTATCGAGATTGACAACAACAATACCGACAACATAATCCCTGCACGTTATCTTGCATTTACTACAAGAGACCCGAAGTTTTACGGCGATGCGTTCATGCACGACCTGCGCTATGATGCCAACAACGAACCTATTGCCGATTTCGTAATGAACAAACCAGAGTTCTGCGAGCCGCCAAGAAAAGGTGTGCATGAGATTATTGTAGGCGGACAGAACTGGGGTTCAGGCTCCAGCCGTGAACACGCCGCCTGGGCTATCGCAGGATATGGTGTGAGGGTAGTCATCTCCAACTCCTTTGCAGACATCCACCGCAACAACCTTCTCAACTGCTTTGTACTTCCTGTCATCGTATCAAGGGAATTTCAGTTGGAACTGTTCAGGACCATTGCTGAAAACCCGGAAGCAGAGGTTAAGGTGGACGTGCCAAACCAGACCGTGACCAACATCACTACCGGCAACACCGAACACTTTGACATTAACTCCTACAAGAAATATTGTCTGATGAATGCTTACGACGACATCGACTTCCTGCTGAGCAACACAGACAAGATAGAGGCTTTTGAAGCAAAGTAATCCCTACCCTACATTTCTATAATGCAGAAGAAAATTGAAATAATGGACTCCACACTGAGGGATGGAGAACAGACTAACGGTGTCTCCTTCATCCCTCACGAGAAGCTCGTCATGGCACGTATGCTGCTCCGTGATGTAAATGTTGACCGCATAGAGATAGCATCTGCACGAGTAAGCGAAGGAGAAAAGGAAGCCGTGACGATGGTGTGCCGCTATGCAAAGGGTGCTGACATGCTTGAGAGGGTTGAAATCCTCGGGTTTGTAGATGGCGGACGGTCTGTAGATTGGATCGTAGATTGCGGAGGAAAAGTCATCAATCTCCTTACGAAAGGATCGGAAAAACATTGTACGAAACAGCTGAAGAAAACCCCGCAGCAGCACATTGACGACATAAAGGAGACCATACGCTACGCACATTCGCAAGGGCTGACGGTAAACGTCTATCTTGAGGACTGGAGCAACGGCATGAAAGACTCTCCGGAATATGTCTATAATCTTGTAGAAAACCTGAAGGATTGCGGTATCGTAAGATTTATGCTTCCTGACACGCTCGGCGTGCTCAATCCTACACAGACTGCGGCATTCTTCCGAGAGATGACCTCACGTTTCCCTGACCTTCGTTTCGATTTCCACGGACACAATGACTATGACCTCGCAGTAAGCAACTCTATGGCAGCCGTCATGGAGGGTGCTTCAGGCATTCACGTCACAGTCAATGGATTAGGAGAGCGTTGCGGCAATGCTCCCCTTGCCTCCGTCCAGGCTATACTCCACGACCACCTCTCAGTGGAAACCAACATCGTAGAGGAAAAACTGAACGACATAAGCCGTCTCGTGGAGAGCTATTCCGGTGTAGTAGTGGCTCCTAACCAGCCTATCGTCGGGGAGAACGTCTTCACACAGGTGGCAGGCGTACATGCTGACGGAGACAACAAGGACAAACTGTACTGCAACGAACTCGTACCCGAACGGTTCGGAAGAAAGCGTGAATACGCCCTTGGAAAAGCATCAGGCAAAGCCAATATTGAGATGAACCTACAAGAGTTAGGTCTGGAACTTACTCAGGAACAGGTAAAAAAGATTACAAAACGAATTACCGAACTGGGTGACCGTAAGGCTGTAGTGACTCCCGAAGACCTTCCTTTCATCGTATCTGATGTCCTTAAGCATGACACACCGGAAGAGAAAGTAAAACTTCTCGGCTACATGGTCAGCCTTTCCTACGGCATCAAACCTCTTGCATCTATCAAGGTAAGCATTCAGGGAAAAGAATATTACGGAGATGCTACGGGTGACGGTCAGTATGATGCTTTTGTAAAGGCATTGCGGCGAATCTATCGTGACAATCTCGACACTCGCCTGCCCGACCTCCTCAACTATGCAGTGACCATTCCTCCCGGCGGCCGCACTGATGCCCTCGTGCAGACTGTAATCACATGGAGGCTCACAGATGGAAAGGTGATACGTACCAGGGCTCTCGATGCTGACCAGACAGAGGCTGCCATAAAGGCTACCATGAAGATGCTCAACATGATATGAATGACATTGCGTTCATCTATATAATGGTGCGGTTCTAAGGTTGTGGGGAAATCTTCAAAACCTCACAAAACCTTAGAAGCCCTGAAAACGGTAGATGTCTTTGTTAAAATGCTGTTACAAAGCATTTTTTGAGATGATTTATTTTAGGAGTCTCATTTTTATTTGTTACCTTTGCAGGCAAGATAACCAACTCAAAAAAACAACCCATCAATGAAAAGGATACTCATAATTACCATTGCGCTGGCAGTTGCGCTCGTAACTTTTGCAGGAAACAAGGCAAAGTATGTCTTTTATTTCATTACGGATGGAACAGGTGTCAACACTGTCCTCGGTGCAGAGATGTATAATGCGGAGTTGCAGGGAATCATAGGCAGGACACCTTTCTGTATGTCTTCATTCCCGATAGTAGGTGTCTCCTCCACCTTTTCTCACAACAGCGGCGTCACTGACTCTGCCGCTTCAGGCTCTGCTCTCGCCACGGGAGTAAAGACGGAAAACGGTTGTCTTGGACTCATGCCAGACCTCAAGACTCCTGTTTCATCCATCGCTGTATGGGCAAAAGAAGCGGGAATGAAAGTAGGCATTGCCACAAGCGTCACAATAAACCATGCTACTCCTGCTGCCTTTTACGCCCACCAGGCCTCACGCTCGGATTATTATGCCTTAGGAGAGGATATGATTTCTGCTGACTTTGACTTCTACGCAGGTGCCTCCATAGCAAAGGCAGAGGATGCAAAAAAGCATCCGGGGAAACCTAACCTCTACCGTGAAATGGAGAAAGCAGGATATTCAATAGCATACGGAGCAAAAGACTATTACTCGAAGGCAGGGAAAGCAAAAAAGATGCTCCTTGTACAAAATCCCGACTGCCTGAATCCTGCGTCTGGAGACGGTGCCCTTCCTTATGCCATTGACGCTCGAGAGGGAGAGATGACAATAGAGGAGATACTCAAATGTCAGTTGGATTTCCTCATGCGTGACAATGACAAGGGCTTTTTCCTCATGAATGAGATTGGAGGAAAAGTGGATTGGGCTTGCCATGCCCAGGATGCCGCAACGGCTTTTGCAGAGGTTGCGGCAGTAGATCGCTGCATGAAGATAGCTTTTGACTTCTACAAGCAACATCCCGACGAGACCCTCATAGTGCTCACAGCCGACCATGAGACTGGAGGACTCGTGCTGGCAGACGACAATATCTACGCTCTCAATCTCAAAGTGTTACAGCATCAGAAAAGAAGTGTTGACGGATTTACCAACGTGCTCAGAGACTTGCGCAAACAGACCTCCAACAAAGTGACATGGGAACAAGCAAAACAGACCCTGACAGCTAATTTCGGTTTCTGGAAAGAAATAGAACTGAGCGAGAAAGAGGCAGCACGTCTGCACGAGACGTGGCAGAAATCCTTTGAGAACAAGGCTGATGACGTGAAGAACGAATACACCTCCAACGAGCCTCTTGCCGACGAGGCTAAGCGCATTATCAACAAGAAAGCACTCCTGTCTTGGAGTACCGGCGGGCACTCAGCAGGACTCGTCCCCGTATATGCCTGTGGTGTCGGAGCGGAACTGTTTGCCACTCACAACGACAATGCCAACATCCCTGTCAAGATTGCCAAGGCAGCACAATGGGAAAGGATAAACAAATGACGAGACCTTAGAAGCAAAAACAAAAGAAAGCCACTAACCATTCCTACACGATTTGATGAAGACAATACTGCTGCATTGTTGTTGCGCCCCATGTTCCAGTGCCATTCTGGAATGGATGATTAACAACGACATACGTCCTGTACTTTACTATTGCAATCCAAATATCTTTCCCGAAGAAGAATACTTTATCCGTAAGAATGAGATTACTAAGTATGCTGAGAAACTGGGAATAGACATCTACGACGATGACTACAATCACGAAGAATGGTTGAAAAGGGTGACAGGACTTGAAAAAGAACCGGAAAGGGGAAGGAGATGCCTCGAATGCTTCAAGATAAGGCTTCTCCGTACTGCGGAAAAATGTAAGGAACTGGGCATCGACACGTTTACCACTACCTTGGCTTCGAGTCGCTGGAAATCCCTCGACCAAATCAACGAAGCAGGCAAATGGGCGGCAGGACAAGTAGGCGGAACAACGTTTGAGGATAGAAATTGGCGCAAGGGCGGACTGCAGCAACGGAGAAATGAATTGCTGAAGGAAAACGCCTTCTACAATCAACTTTACTGCGGGTGCGAGTTCAGCATGAGAAATCATTAATAGCCCCGACCACCTCCAACGCTTCTTCCATCGTGACGACGGGACTCATGGGAATTGATAGTTCCCGGGCATGAATCTTCTCAGTGACAGGAAGGGAGAGACAAGGGACATTCCAGTGGGCACGAGAATAGCACTCCTGATGATGAGGAGGAATAGGATAATGAATAAGCGTCTGTATCTCATGCGCTTGGAGATATTCCTGCAATGCGTCACGGTGTTCACAGAAAATCGGAAACTGATGATAGACGTTATTCTCGTCAGGAAGAAGTGATGGAAGGCTAATCAAGGGATTTGTAATTCTCTCATAATAGAAATGTGCCAAGGCTTGACGTCTTGCATTGTCTTCATCAAGATATTTCAGTTTTACAGAGAGCACAGCAGCGTCCATTTCCGACATTCTGCTGTTCCTGCCGGCATACTTAAAATAATATTTCCGTTGGCTGCCATAGTTGGCAAGTGTGCGTATGACTTCTGCCAAACAGGCATCATCGGTAGTTACTGCTCCAGCATCGCCGAAAGCTCCAAGATTCTTTCCTGGATAGAAACTGTGGGCAGCCGCATCACCGAGCGCCCCCGTCCTCTTTCCCTCCCACGCACAACCGTGTCCTTGCGCATTGTCTTCCATAAGCCGCAGTCCGTACCTTTCACATAATGACGAAAGACGTTTGTCGTACGAAAGCCTGCCATAAAGGTGCACGGTCATTATGCCACGAGTCCGTGGAGTAATTGCCTCCTCTACCCTGTCGATGTCCATTTCAAGATTATCCCATGTAGGTTCCACCAGAACGGGCACAAGACCATTTTCCGTAATGGCAAGAATAGTAGCGATGTAAGTATTTGCAGGAACTATTATCTCATCACCATCCTCAAACGTCCCCATCTCTTTATATCCACGCATTATCAGGTACAGTGCATCCAATCCGTTGGCAACGCCGACACAACATTTCGTGCCGATATACTCCGCATACTCCTTCTCAAAGGCAGCTGTCTCACGACCTTGAAGAAACCATCCCGACTCGATTACCCTGCTGACAGCCTGCTTGTATTCTTCTTCGTGAGAGTGCGTGATGCGTTGTAAATCCAATAGTTTAACCATACGTCGATACCCTAAAGATAAAAAAGATTTTCAATGCTCCATTTGAAATGGTTTTGTTGTTTTGTCGTTTAGTTGTTTTGTTGTCCTGTCTATCCATTCAACATATTCGTCATAGTCACGGATGTAATCCTCCTCAGAATAGACGTCGGATGCCAATACAAGGCAGATGCTTCCTGATGAGAATCCCTGTTCTGACGACCATATCCCAGGTGGCACGTGAAGTCCAAAGAACGGTCTGTTCAAAAGCACCGTACGCTTGTTGACACCGTCGTCAAGGACAACCTCAAAACTGCCGGATGCTGCAATAATCAACTGATGACACTGCTTATGAGCATGAGCCCCACGGCTTTCTCCAGCAGGAATGTCATAACTGTAGAACACCCTGTCAATAGGGAAAGGCACGTGACAGTCCTGATAGACATACGTAAGGTTGCCCTCGGGATGATGCACTTTGGTAAGTTCAAGTAGCGAGCAATCAAATACTGTCTTCTTCATTTCCTGCAATCCATCGTTTATATTCCTGATAATCCTCAATATAGTCTTCCTCCCTATAGTCCGTGGAAGCGAGTACAAGGGCAAGGGAATTGGTAGAGAAATTGGTCATTTTTCTCCAAAGACCACTTGGAACGTAAAGTCCTTTATACGAACGGTTGAGGGAAAACACCCTTTTCTCTTTTCCATCATCTATCTCTACATCAAAAGCCCCCGACAAAGAGACTATCAGTTCTTCGTTCTCCTTGAAGGCATGTTCTCCTCTGTCGTAGCCGCCGGGCACATCGTAAATCCAATATACGCGACGTATTTCAAAGGGCACGTCACTCCACTGCTCTATGATGGATAGACTGCCTCTTGTCTCCGTTATCTTCGGCAAATCAATTATTTGCGCTTCTCTTTTCTTTTTCATGGAAAACAGGTGATGTGATTTTGGTTATAATGCGTTGCATTGTCAAAATTCAATGAGAAACCAATCAAAACTTCTTTCCAAATATAATCCTGGAAAAAGTCAGCCATAGAATCTTTGCGTCAGTCGTAAACGAACATTCATTCATATACTCCAAATCGTATTCCAACCGCTTGAGCATCTTTTCCATTGAGTCTGTATAACCATTGTATAAGGTGGCAAAACTTGTCACTCCGGGACGCAGGCTATACAGCAGGCTGTACCTCTCATCTCTTTCCATTATTTGATTGATAAAGTATTGCCTTTCCGGACGGTAGCCAACAAACGCCATATCTCCTGTCAGGACATTCCACAACTGCGGCAACTCGTCAAGATGATGTGAACGGAGGAACTTTCCTGTGGGAGTCAGACGCTCATCATTCTCACAGGCAAGGTCAGGACCATCCTCCTCAGCATCTACATACATCGAACGAAACTTGTAAATCAGAAATGGTTTTCCATGCCTTCCTATTCGTTCCTGAGTAAACAAAGCCGGTCCGCTACGCTCCCTCTTCATCGCCAACCAACAAAAAGTAATCAAAGGAGAGAAGACGACAAGACATAAAAGGGCGATGAAAAAATCCAACACCCTCTTAAAGTAGTTGACATATATGGATGAAACAAAAGTCGCTGTTTGATTTTTCATATATTCATCATTCGCAAGTCAGTGACTTGCCTATTTTCATGCGGTTATGGGGTTTTAAGGTTATTGGGTTGTGCGGAAGTTACAATCAGCCTTGGCAAACCTCCGTATGACCGCAAACCTCAAAACCGTAAATCCGAAGAATGTTTAGACTGCGTAACATAAGTCACACATTCTTATAACATAAAAAAAGCATAATTATTGCTTACATTCATACCTTTTTTTTACATTCCGACCTGAGGTTTCCTATTGTTTTTGCAAATTCTTCCATATTATCTTGAAAACCTTCACTATTTCAACAAAAGGCAAGGAAAACGTCTGTTCCAAATGACCCATGTCAATTTATTGCGTTGTTACCGCACACAAAATGACAATCTATTATCATATTTCACATTAATCTATTACTTTTGCATTCGTAAACAGGACAATGAATATAAAGAAGTAAAACTGGAAGTTTCAATCTCAATAGGTAATGGCCGTCTGAAGGTTTGAATAGAGTTGCAGTAACAGATTGGCAACAATTATAAGATTCAACTTTTGCAAGTCTGTGACTTGCTCAGTTTCATAGGGATTTGGGGTTTTAAGGTTATAAGGTTTTACGGAAGTTACAATCAGCCTCTTCAATCCTCCGAATAACCTTAAAACCATAAAACCTTAAAACCGAAGAAGTTGAAGCTTGCGAAACTTGAGTTATAAGACAGAAACAGGAAAAAAGCAAAAGCAACTAATTCCCCAAATTTTCACAGATGGACAATCAGCAAGAGTTATTCCCCGTAGTAAACGAACAAGGAGAAACAATAGGAAAGATTACAAGGCGAGAGGCTCACGACGGAACAAAAATACTACACCCGGTCGTGCATCTTCACGTCTTCAACAGCAAAGGAGAACTATACCTCCAGCATCGTCCAGACTGGAAGGACATACAGCCGGGGAAATGGGACACTGCTACGGGAGGACACGTGGATTTCGGAGAGACTACGGAGCAGGCCCTCTTGAGAGAGGTAAGAGAAGAATTGGGAATTACAGAATTTACTCCAGAGTTCGTCTGCCGTTATGTCTTTGAAGGAAAACGTGAAAAAGAACTCGTTTATGTGCATAAGACTATCTACGACGGCAAGATAACCCCAAACGAGAAGGAACTGCAGGGGGGCAGGTACTGGAGCAAGGATGAAATTCTTTCCAACATGGGCAAAGGAATCTTTACTCCAAATTTTGAAGACGAATACAGGAAGGTGTTTTTGTAGTTTTGTGGTTTGATTGTGCGGAAGTTTCAATCAGCCCTTACAAATCTCCATAAATCCGAAAACCACAAAACAAACTAAACCACAAAACAACAAAAAAACAAAACAACTAAACAACAAAAAAACAAAAAAATACAGAAATGACAAACTATACTTACGGAGTAGCTTACAAGCTCTACACTATTACTGACGGAGAAAAGACGATGGTGGAAGAAGCACCTGCAGAACAACCATTCCGATTTATCTCCGGACTGTCAATGACAATCCCATCGTTTGAAGAAAACATCACAAAACTTGAAACAGGGGAAACGTTCGACTTCGTTCTGGAAAAAGAAAATGCCTATGGTGAGCATTATCAGGAACGAGTGATTGACCTTGACAAGAGCATTTTCTGCATAGATGGAAAACTGGACACAGAGCATATCTACGTGGATGCTGTCGTACCATTGCAGAATGCTGACGGCAACCGCTTTATGGGTCATGTGCTCGAAATCTCTGATGACAAGGTGAAGATTGACCTCAACCATCCGCTCGCAGGCAAGACGCTCAATTTTGTTGGAAGCGTGGTAGAAAAGCGTGAGACGACAAACGCTGAGATACAGGCTATGATCAACCACATGAATGGTGGAGGATGCGGCGGATGCGGTGGAGGCTGCAACGGCGGATGCGGTGGTGATTGCGGAGGTGATTGCGGCGGTGATTGCGGCGGCTGCAAGTAGGAATAATATGATTCAGTTTGTTGTGTAGTTGTTTGGTTGTCTGCCTTCGCAAATGAGAAAGCAACTAACTAAACAACAAAACAACTAAACAACCAGAAACTACCGACATGAACACATTTGGAAAGATTTTCACAATAACGACTTACGGAGAAAGCCATGGAGCCGCAGTGGGAGGCATCGTAGATGGTATGCCTGCCGGTATTGACATAGACATGGATTTCGTGCAGGCAGAGTTAGCAAGGAGAAGACCGGGACAAAGCAAGATAACGACTTCGCGCAACGAAGCTGACGAGGTAGAGTTCCTGTCCGGTGTCTTTGAAGGGAAATCTACGGGTTGCCCTATCGGGTTCATAGTAAGAAACACCAACCAGCACTCCCAGGACTATGAAAATATGCGGTGCATCTATCGTCCATCGCACGCAGACTATACCTATCAGACGAAATATGGACTCCGCGACCATCGGGGAGGAGGCAGGACCTCTGCACGTATCACCATCGGGCGATGCGTTGCCGGAGCCTTGGCAAAACTGGCACTGAAACAATTAGGCATCACCGTGCAGGCTTTTACTTCACAGGTAGGAGACATAAAGCTCGAACACGACTACAGGCATTATGACCTCAGCATCACGGAAACGAATGCCGTGCGTTGTCCTGACCCGGAAAAGGCAGGAATGATGGAGAGATACATCGCTGAAATCAAAGCAAAGGGAGATACTGTCGGAGGCATTATTACCTGCGTCGTCAAGGGATGCCCCGTAGGACTCGGCGAACCTGAGTTTGACAAGCTGCATGCTGTACTTGGCCACGCCATGCTCAGCATCAATGCCGTGAAGGGATTTGAATACGGGGAAGGCTTCAATGGCGTGAATCAGCTTGGCTCTCAGCAGAACGATGTCTTCACGACGGACAAGGACGGCAACATCCACACACTGACCAATCACAGCGGAGGCATCCAGGGCGGTCTGTCAAACGGAGAAGACATCTATTTCCGTGTGGCTTTCAAGCCGGTAGCCACGATACTCATGGAACAAGACACTATCGACATTGAGGGCAACGCAACCACACTGAAAGCCCGTGGCAGACACGACCCGTGCGTCCTGCCGCGCGCAGTACCCATCGTAGAGGCAATGGCTGCAATGACGATACTCGACGCCTACTTACTGAACAAAACTACACATCTATGAATAAACTGACCCTCATAAGCCTGTTGATGCTCTTACCAGCATTCCTGCCTGCAAGAGAAAACCTGAGAGACTGGACGGTAGAAGCTGAAAGCAAAGAGAGCCGTGTCACGCTCGATGACAATGGAGCGGTTGACATTATCGCGCCAAAGGGACTCACGCTCTGGTACAACAGGCTCATGCAGGGGAATGTAACCATAGAGTACGATGCCCGCATAGTAGTGGAAAAAGACAACACGAACAGCTGGAACCGTCTCTCAGACCTCAACTGTTTCTGGATGGCTACCGACCCGGAGCAAAGGGACGGCAACGTATTCCGGGGATTGAAGAGGCGCAAGGGCATATTTGTCAATCAATATGCCTTGTCGCTCTACTATCTTGGATATGGAGGCAACCATAATACCACTACACGTTTCCGTCGGTACGACGGAGACAAGAGAGGTGTTGACGACGCTTTGTTCCGTCCGTCAATACTCAGGGAATACACAGATTCTGCCCACCTTCTCAAGCCCAACCATTGGTATCATGTGAGAATAGAACAGAGGTTCGGCACTGTAAGGTGTTACATTGACGGCAAATGTATTGTCAACTACGTAGATATTCGTCCGTTTTACCGAGGATATTTCGGATTCCGCACTACCCTCTCACACGCTCAGTTGAAAAATTTCAAATATCGTGAGGCTCCTGTTTCCGGGACGCCAATGACGCTCCGGTGGATAGGAAACAAAGCAAACGAATCGGCAACCCCACAGACCTTTGGAGTACCTTTTCTTAGAGGTGAGCTTGCAACATCTGACCGGCTGCTGCTCTCCACGTCAAAAGGAACGGCAATACCGCACGATGAATGGAATCTTGCCTATTGGGATGACGGCAGTGTGAAATGGAGAGCCGTGGCAGGAGTGATTCCGGAGAATACAGACTCCTGTCTCATACGTATGGAAAAGGGTAGGAAAAAGACTGCTTCCAACGCAAAAGTCGCAACGGAAACAGCAGACGAAATCAAGATAAACACTGGAAATGCCACCGTCTTCATATCAAGAAACGGCGACGACATTATTGACAGCATAATGACCTGTGGAAAGAAATCCACGGGAAAAATATGGATTGAAGCTAACGGCAAAAGACTAAGACCTACACTCGTCACTCTCGAACAGAACGGATTGCACAGGGCATGTGTAAGAATAGACGGGGAGAAGTTCACGCTGAGATTATACGCATACAGGGGAAGCAACGAACTTAAAGCAGTACATACCCTCCTCGTAGATAACTCCCTGAACAACAGCGGACTGTCGTCTCTCGGACTAAGGGTTGCCGTACCTATGAGAACGCCCGACCATCTTAGAAAAGTCAGTTTTGCAAAAAGCGAAGAATCCGACTATCAATCCTTCACCGTAAAGCCGTTGATAGCAAGGAGACCTGTCAGGACTGATGAAAAAGGCGTTTTCCTCGACAGGAAAAGCGGTGTGATTGCCTCGCAACTTGCTTCGTGGGATGCTTTCCGGCTGTCGCAAGTCTCGCCAAATGCCTTCTCCATACGCAAACGTGCCACTTCACGCTCACCCTGGATAGGGACGATGGAAGGATACAGGTCACCGGGAGAACTTATCGTCGGTGACGGGATTACTTCAATAAAGCTGTCGCTTTCCGACTTCTGGCAGTCGTACCCCTCCTCTTTGCAGGTTGACGACGCAAGAAGCCCGGAAGCTGTCGCCACGCTCTGGCTCTGGAGTCCTGAAGCCGAGAAAAAATCCTTTGAGCACTATGATACCATAGCCCACTCTCTCGAAGCTGCTTATGAAGACGTACAAAAGGGCATGAGCACCGCAGAAGGCATTGCACGGACGTCAGTCATTTATCTTACGCCCGACACACTGGATGTCACGCAGAGAGAACACTACGAAGCCAAGCAGACATTGGTGCCGACTCCAGAATACCTTCACAGCCGCAGGGCGTTTGGTATATGGAGCCTTACCGACGGTGATGATATTGACAGGGAAATAAGGAAAATTGCCGATTTCTACGTGACAGAGCAGGACAGGCAGTCATGGTACGGGATGTTTGACTATGGAGACGTGATGCACACCTATGACTTGCAACGGGGACAATGGAGGTATGACGTAGGGGGATATGCCTGGGACAATACTGAATTGGGGACGAATGCGATGATATGGTACAATTTTCTTCGCTCCGGAAGGGAAGAAGACTGGCGCCTGGCTGTAGCCATGACAAGACATACAGGCGAGGTGGATTGTTATCATTTCGGTCCCCATGCAGGACTTGGTTCGAGACACAACGTATCCCACTGGGGTTGTGGGGCAAAGGAGGCCCGTATATCCCAGGCATTCTGGAACAGGTTCCTATATTATCTTACAGCCGACGAGAGGTCAGGAGACCTTATGAGGGAAGTGCGTGATGCAGACACCTTGCTCTATTACCTTGACCCCATGCGGCTCGCCCAGCCACGCAGTCCCCTCTATCCATGTTCTGCACCGGCAAGGCTGCGCATCGGTCCCGACTGGATGGCGTATGCCGGCAACTGGTTTACAGAGTGGGAAAGGACGCTGGACAGGAAATACTACGAC